>JAAZLA010000124.1 GCA_012799545.1 Treponema sp. | reverse complement strand
CTTGCGTGAATATTTTTAAACCAGTTTTCATATAAGGCGAGGCTTCCGTTTCCATTGTATGCTGCTTTCGTGATTCTATCTTCCTTAGGTTTTAGTCGAGAATCATGAGGTGCGTTATAGTTTTCAAGGGCATTTGGCTGAGAATGCGGATAGCTTTTTGTATTGGCGAGATCGAGTCCTAGAAAAAAAATAGCTTCTTGATTCGTGTTTTGTGAAAAGTTTAAGGCAGTGCCACTTACTGTGCCACATCGTAAAGCTTTTTGCGATGAGAGCAAGGTTTTTTTTATAATCTGATGAGAAAAGCCATCGCCATAATCGATAAAATGAAGAAGATTTTTTTGAAGAATGCTATAGGGAAGGGCGGCTTCTAAAGAAGCAATGAAGATGGTGTTTTTAAATTGCTCCCCATATTTTTCTAGGTGCATTTTTGCCCAAAAGCCACCGTCAGTTGTAAAACAGACATTGGGTTCTATCTTGTACTTAGAGAGTACAGGCATGGAAGATGAAAGCGCTATTAAAAACATTCTATCTTTATGCTTTTGTAAAAAATCTATCGTTTTTGTTAAAGAAGGACCGGATGCAATGATACAGACTGGTTTTTCTATTCTAAAAGCTGGTATTATTTTTTTTGCGTATTTTATGTTTCGAAATGTATTTGTATTCCATTTTTTTGTAAAAAACAAGCGTGTTCCTAAAACATCACGTGAAGTATTAAAAAAAATACGTAAAATTTCCAAGGTTTTTTGGCATTCTTCGGGAAAAAGTCTTTCACTCGTTGGCCAAATTATAACTTCGGTAAAAAGACTTCCTTCTTCACCTATGATTTTAAAAAGTTCATTTCCAAGCTTGGAAGATGTCCCTGTGAAATAAAAATCCCAAGGAATCTCCCGAAAGGCTTTGTGATCAAAAAATTCTATAGCAATAAAACGAGCATTTGGAAAGCGTTTTTTCAAAAAGGAGTAGCTATGCCCTCCAAAAGGTGCAATAAAAATAATATAGCGAGGTTCTCCAGAAAACGAAAGCGTTTTTACAAAGCGCTCTGCCTCTGTGATGGGATTATAGCTTGAATGAATAAATTGCCTATCCCATAGACAGATTTTCTGATTATTTTTTGATGTCGTAAAACTTAGATTCACCTTAGGCCTATCTCGAGTTGAATTGGCTAGAATCGACGAAATCTATTGAACGAAATACATTGTTTGGAAAAAAAGCGTCGATTTTATCTAGGTCATTTAATGAAAAATATTTAGTTATCTCAAAAGCACTTACTGTTGAAGAGTGTAGGTAGTCTGAAAAGAAATTTTTTAGAAGTATCAAAAGCATTTCTATATCAATGTTCTGATTGGAAAATATAACAAGGATACATGAGTTTTGTGAGAGAAAGGAAAAACCTGGTTTAGGTAGTACTGTGTTGCATAAAATGAGAACAAGTTCTTTAATTTTTTCTAAGCCAGATTCTGAAATGCTTTTATTGTTCTGTAGGATTTTGTTTTCTAACTGAATAAAATGGGCAAATGAATAAATAGCTAAACCTTGTTGAAATACATTTTTGGATATAATCGGTTTATTTGGTTTAAGGGCATCTATTGAGATAAAAAGTCTATCTATAAGTTGTATAAAGTCAAAAATATTTCTGTCATTTATCAATAATGTATTATGTTGTCTTGATTTATTGTTAGAAGAAAAAAAATAAATATAGGAATTATCTTCCGTATTATATTCTTTAAAGTGTAAAGAAAGATTTTCATTTAGTTCTGTAGGAAAAAATTGATAAAAGGCGG
>JAAZLA010000016.1 GCA_012799545.1 Treponema sp. | reverse complement strand
CTTTATTTATTTTTTTTCCTTGCCCTTTTTTCATATATTTTGTATCTTTGAAGTATCAAAATACAATAAAGGAGCTTTGCACAAATATGAAGGTTATCCCTTTAGCAGACCGAGTCTTGGTTAAAACAGAAAAAACTGAATCAAAAACCGCTAGTGGTATTATTATCCCGGAGACAGCACAAGAAAAAACACAGATTGCTGTAGTGCTTGCTGTCGGCGACGATACAGAAAAAATCAAAGTTGCTGTAGGTGATCGCGTAATGTACGATAAGTATGCGGGAACACAGGTAACAATCGATAATGAAGAATGCCTTATCTTAAAAGGCCAAGACATTATAGCAAAAATTGCTTAAACTAATCTTTTAGTTTTTTGTACAAAAGACGTGCTTCAGTATTGTTTGGATCCAGCAAAATGCTGTATTCGGCATTCAGAAGCGCGTTTTTTATTTCCTGTTTATGCAAGTTTATAAGCGCGAGTCTATAGTGTATTTCCGACTTTTGTTTATCAGATTTTGCTTGACTTGAAGCGAGAGAATAAAGCTCTATCGCCTTTTCAGTTTGCTTAAGACCAAAATACATATTTCCCAAGTTTATAAAAAGGGGAAGTCTATCTCTCTGAGTAAAATCTTTTTTTTCGTTTCTTGTGGAAATTTGTCCGTTTTCAAACTCATAGACAAGCAATCGATATGCAAGCATGAGATCTTTTTTATATTCAGCCACAAAATAAGACAAATACTCTCGTTCCCAGGAACGCATTTCTGCTATCCGATTGTAAGGATCAAAAACAATAACAACCTCATCTTTTGCATCTTTTGAATGCTCTCCGTATTTTGTTGTTAAATAGGGGATAAACAGTTGTTCCGCTTCCTTCCATTGCCTTTGCGATAAAAAATACCAAAGTGCCCATTGCAAAACTCTTTCCTCGTATAAAGAATCCCCCAAATAGTTTCTTTCTAAAAGAGCATAGACTTCAGCATTTTTTTCTGCCCGACTTCGTTGTGGATCTGCTGCCCAGCGCAATTTAATTTGCTCAAGCTCTAGGTCAATGTCTTCTTTTTCTTTTAGAGATTTTTCTATTCGCCAAAGTGCATCGCTAATGGGAACTTGTAGGTAGTCTTCGAGTTTCGTGTTTTGCAGTGTTTTTATTCCACGTAATTCTAAATCAGAACTTAATATATCGTTTTCTTTTTGTTTTTCTAAACGAAGTGCATAATAGGCATACTCAACTAAGCCAGGCGTAAAATGCGGAAAAAGATCCAGCATTTGCAAAAGCCATTGTGATGCTTCTGAAAAAAGCCCCTTTTCTTCGCTTGCACGAGCAGCATTCAAATACGAAATAGGCGATTTTAAATCATGGGCGATAACAGAAAGCCAGGCTTCATTTGCTTCATCGAGTAAGCCAGCTTTTAGGTAAGCATCAGCTTCAAGTAAAAGATGCTTTTCAGAAAAGGGTAAAAGAGAAAGATTATAGATACAGGTATCAAAATCGCCCGCATCATAGGCAATAAGCGACCAAAAATACGCAGGCTCATAGCTGGTCATGTGTTTTGGATGAAGGAACATTGCTTCTCGAAATCGTCCGAGATGTGCAAGCAAGCATGCAGCATTTATACTATAGGCTGTATTGCCTGTCAAATGATAGGCATCGATATATGCTTGGACATAATCCGTCGTAAAAAAATCTTTTTCACTCTTGGTTGATAAAAAAAGAACCTCGGCATACAGGGAAGCATAATCTGTACCGACCAAGCCTTTCCCTATCGAAAGGGCTTTTGCGATTTGTTTTGTTTCAAGCAAAAAATGTGTATATAAG
>JAAZLA010000123.1 GCA_012799545.1 Treponema sp. | reverse complement strand
TGAGTTGATGTAAGTGCGCTTGTAAAAATAAAAGCGCGTTAAAATTCTCATAGGCTTCCATGGGCACGGGATTGTACTGATAAAAAACTGCTGCGTCAAATAGAGCTTGTAAAAGTTGAATTGCATCTTCTTCTTTGTGCTTCCATTCTTTCAGTTGTCGCAATTGTAAATCGAGGCGAGTGTATTTTTCTTCTTCTAGATATTCTAGCGCTTGGTCATAGAGGCTTGAAAATTGCTCATACTCGTTTAATGTTTTTTTCTCATCTTGCCCAAAAATTTTATACTCGATGGACATGGCGAGATATGCAAGCGGAAAACTATAAAAGGCATTTCTTTCATCGATGTTCATTCCTCGTGGTTCTATGTACGATATAGAGCCATCTTGAAAAAGCGTGATTGCCTTTTCATAGCCATCTTCTCCGGCAAATAAAAAAGTCTTGCTTGTATTGTTATCGAGAGGGTTTAGCCAAGATGCGATGAGTTTTACCTTGTCTTGTTTTAGTAGGTTTTTATTTTTAAATGTAGCATAGGATAGCGAGGGAAGTTTTGCAAAGTTTTTTACCAAGCCAAAACGAAGTGCATCGATTTGGCTATCGTCTCGCGTAAAGTATTTTTCGTTTTCAATTTCATTTTCGATTTTGTTTTTTTGATTGTTTTCTTGAAAAAGATTAGAATCAAAATGGGCAAAAAAATCTTTTTGAATTTTAAATTCTGCAGGGAGAAAATGTGCATCGATTCTCTGCATTGTATTTTCAAGAGCTTCTCTAATTTCTTTTTCATTTACAAAAAAGATTTTTTCAGGATAGAGGTCTTCTATATTTTTTTTTGTGCGAGAAATAAATGAGTCTGTAAAATAATTATTTTCTAAAGCTTCATCTATTGCTTTTTGTTCAAAGGCTTTTTTTATAGGACTAATTATTGTATTGTAAGAAAAATCTGAGCTATGTATTGTGTTTACTATTTCTAAAATAGAGTCAGTATCTGCAAGTTCGGATTGTAGTATTTCGGGCACTGGAAGATAGCAGTCTTGTGTATCTTGATTTTTTTCAAATAGGATTTTATTTCCATCTATGCCCATGAGAACTTCATAGGGATAAATGGCAAGGTAGACTCCGTCTTTTGTTTCAAGTTTTAAAAGAAAATCTATATTGAAGGAGGCGCTTTGTAAAAAAAGACTTTCTTTTTCATCGATGATACGAGTGCTCGTTTTTGAAAACCTTTCTATCGTTTTTCCCCAAAAAGGGATTTTTCGAAAATCAATTTGCAAGAAAAAAAAGAAAATACTGGCTGCTGCAAGAGAAAAGAGGAGGATTCCAAGAATTGCTTGGACGAGAGGATGCATTTTTTTAGTTTTCTTTTTCATTATCAAAATCTCCTACATCATTTTCTTGCATCTGTATAGGACTCGTAGTACTCTCCTTATTTTCTGGGTAGTGAAAACTGAGCTGTATTTCCTTCCAACCAAAGCGCTGAAATAATCGCTCGCTTGCCCTTAGAATAGCTTTTTCTTGTTCCGCTCTTTTTGTATTTTCCCAGTGAAATAAATCTTCTTTTGTATGAATAAGATTTGCGCCTTCCAAAAGTTCCAAGGCAATGAGTCCTTTTGAAGCTTGTAAGATATGCTGGACTTCAGTAAAACCGTAGCCTGTCGCTTCGTAGTCGAGCAAAAAATTCTTCGTACAAAGATAGCTCGTTATGCCTGTTGCAAGGGCGGCAAGCCCTGCCCCTATCGAAGCGCCTGTTAGTTTTGTGATGGGCTTTGGTAAGAGTCCCCCGTCTAAAAGCGAGGCAGCCATTCCCGCACTTGTTGAGCCGACGATGCCGCCTGCAAAACCGCCAAGTCCCGAGCCAACTATTGCGAGAGTTTTTGCTATCTGTTTTGCTTCATCTTCGGTATAGGGTTTTGGTTCTATGCTTTCAACTTCTTGTATACCTGCTTCAGGAATAGAAATAGAAACAAAGACAGGCATAAGACTTTCTGAGTTAAAATCTGCATAGAGTTTTCCATTTTTAGGATT
>JAAZLA010000122.1 GCA_012799545.1 Treponema sp. | reverse complement strand
CATGGCTACCTAGAAGGAGAGCATTTTGAATGCCCAAAATGTAAGGCTGAAGCTGAACAAAACTTACGCATGCAGATTGCTGCACTTGAGATAGAAAAGGAGAAGCTTTTAGCATAAAGATAGCGCTATAATCTTTATAGGTGAGTCTATTACATACAAGGGTGTCTCGTTGCAGTACACTTACAATTACAACTATAGTTATTCTGGGAGGAAAAAAATGGCTACAGTAACACAAAGAAACGTACAAACAATAGAAGCAGAAATTGCTCAAAAAAAGGAAGCTTTGCAAAATGTACGAGGCAGGGAAACAGAAGTATATGCTCGAATTGTCGGCTACTATCGATCTGTTCGCAATTGGAATAAAGGCAAGCGAGAAGAATACGACCATCGAAAAATGTTCGAATACGAAAATGATTCTGAAGAATCGACTGTTTCACAGATTGACGTACAAAGCGAAGCTGATTTTAAAAGCTATGAGGCAGAAAAAAAGAGCAGTCATACTAGCGCAGATTCTGACATACGCTACGAGTTTTTCTCACGAAGAACCTGTCCAAACTGCCCAGCTGTGCAAGAATACCTTGAGACACTCTCTTTTTCAGGAAAATATATCAATGTAGATAGCGCTGAAGGGCTTGAAAGGGCACGTGAGTTACAAATTCTCTCAGCACCAACCGTTGTTATTTTCAACGAAGCAGGAGACGAAGTAGCGCGAGCACAGTCGGTAAAAGAATTGACAGAGATTCTTGAACCAGCTCTTACTGCAGCTTCTTAGTCTGTATACTAAAAAAACATTGACAGTTTATTTGGTGGATGTATCACTTGAATCGACTGTCAATGTTTTATAGTTACAAATAAAAACAATATGGATACACAAAGCTTTCCTTCAATCAATAAAAACCGAAAAATAGGCTCCCTCATTAAAACAAGTACTGTAGATTTTCCCGGGTGCATTTCTGCAGCCTTATTTTTACACGGCTGTAATTTACGCTGCCCCTATTGTTACAATATAGACCTTGTAACTGGAAAACTTAATGAAGAAGAAGCCTTTAGCTTCAATGAAGTGATTGCCCATTTAGAAAAAAGAAAAAAGGTACTCTCGGGCTTTGTTATTTCAGGCGGAGAACCGAGCATTTCTCCCTACCTTCCCCATCTATTGAAAGAGGCAAAGGAAATAGGCTATAAAACAAAGCTTGACACCAATGGCATGAAACCGAGCTACCTTGAATCGATACTTGCCAACCCGAAGATTTCGCCAGACTATATTGCCCTCGATATTAAAACAAAACCTGAAAAATATCACTTACTCGGTGGCGCCCATGCTCCTATGGGAGAAGAAAGTGCTGGAGAAAAAATACAACGCTCTATAGAGATTCTCGCCTCTCTTCCTTCAGAGAAAAGAGAATTTAGAACCGTTCTTGTTCCAGGTCTTGTAAACGCAGAAGATGTCAAAGAAATAGCCCATCTTTTACCCAAAGACGCTTCGTGGTTTTTTGCGGAGTTTCGAAATGATTCATGTATAGACCCCGCATATAACAATATAGAAGCCTATGAAAAAAAAGAGCTTGATGCAATAATTCACCAAGCTCAATTAATCATACCAAAGGCTGCTCTTCGTTAAAGATCAAGCCCTCGTGGAATCATATAGTCATACAAGCTCATAGATAAGCAGTTAATAGTACCTCTACTGGGCAGATAATTGCCCCTTATAATACAGTACATTTAAGCGATCAAGTCTTTGTTTATGTTTTACCAAGCGTTTTGCAAAAGAGATAAAATCTTTTTTCTCCTCTCCAAGCCACAAGGATTCAGAGATAGCAGATAAACGAGGAAAGGCCATATACTCCGCTATTTTAGATGCGTACATTACTTCAGTCCAGATATTTCCCTGTCCGCCGAGCACATTTTCTCTTTGCTCTTTTGTCATCTCTGGTTTTATCGGTGAATAATTATAAGAGTCCGCAACAGTCGTAACCTTATGCATTCCAGGTTCTTCTTCAGTATCAAAATGTTTGTAGTCAAGGTAGCAGCCGTCAGTTAAAGGAGACATTATAACCTTATGACCAAGAGATGAAGCCTTAATGCCTCCCTCTACTCCCCGCCATGATTGAACGACAACATTTTTTGGAAGCCCAAGTTTTTCTGTGCCATCTAAAACCTCATCCCAGCCAATAGGGATTTTTCCACGTTCTTCGAGCATTTTTGAAACTTTAACTGTTATCCAACTTTGCAATTCACTTGCATTTTCTAAGCCCTCATCTTTGATACGCTTTTGACATTTTGGGCATTCTTCCCATCTTTCGTGAGGGCACTCATCCCCTCCAATATGCACATAGGGACCAGGAAAAAGCTCGCAAACAGTATCGAAAACTTTTTCTAACATGCTAAATACAGCATCATTGCCTGCACAAAGCACTTCCTTAAAAATACCGTAGCGTGTTTCAACAGCATAGGGACCACCCGTACATCCTAGCTCTGGATAACTCGCCAAAATTGCACTCGCATGTCCTGGGGTTTCTATTTCAGGCACAACAATGACATGACGCTCACGAGCATAGGCAACTACGGATTTTATTTCTTCTTCGCTATAAAAGCCACCTTTTATTGCTCCCCAAGAATAACGTGGGTCATCTCTCCATGCCCCCACTTCAGTGAGCTTTTCATAAGCTTTTACCGGCAATCTCCACCCTTGGTCATCGGTGAGATGCCAGTGAAAACGATTGAGTTTATGAAAAGAGGCAAGGTCAATCATTTTTTTTATAAAATCTGCGCTATAGTAGTGGCGACTTGTGTCGAGCATAAAACCACGCCATTCAAAGGCAGGATAATCTTTTACGGTGATATAGGGTATTTTTGCCTCTGAGCTATATACGAGCTGACGAAGCGTTTGCAAAGCATAAAACATTCCAGCTTCAGTTTTTGCCTTTAATTTTGCAGTTTTACCACTAATAAAAAGCTCATACCCTTCATCATGGACAATATTTTTATCTTCTTGTAAATATATTTTTAATACAGAACCTTGTACAAAAAGTTCAGCCTGGTTTGGCGATTGTACAGAAGAAAGTAAACCAGCTTTTGATAATTGTTCCTTAGCCAAAAAACTAAGCCGTTCAAACATCGGCTCAAAATGTATGAGCGCATTTCGTGTTTCCACCCATCCTGTTTCGGTAGACAAATTTTGCACCGCAGGAATAAAAGAAGTATGTGTAATCATACTTGCATACTACAATACTTTTTTGCTACACTCAAGTATAAATAGATCTAGAAGAGCACTTTACTTTCACGTTAAAGCTAAAAATAGTTGAAATATAATCTATTCAATGCTATAGTAGCGATCACAACAAGCAGCAAAGCTTAGAGCATCTTTTACAAAGGGTCTGCAAGAAGAAGTACGATATTCAAATGGAACCAATTAGAAACGCTCTATTCATGCCCTTGCTCGAACAATTGCAGGACTCAACACTCCAAGCGGTGCACTACCCCTTGGAGTTGAAAAAGACCAAGGCTATAAAAATGATAGCTTAAAAGCTGGAAGCAGTCAAAACAGCTTCTAAAAAAAACGAGGAGGAAATAATGAGTGAAAAACGATTGTATAAATCAAGAAACAAAATGCTTTGTGGCGTATGTGGTGGAGTTGCTGAATATTTTTCAGTTGATCCTACCCTCATACGACTCGCTGTTGTGTTTTTAAGTGTTGCAGGTGTGGGCTCTGGACTTTTAGCCTATATCATTGCAGCAATTATTATCCCTGAAAAACCAGGAGATATGGACTAGTAAAACACAAAAACATTAAAAACGAAAGGTTTTTCTTTGAATAGGAGAAGGACCTTTTGTTTTACATATTTCTCGGTGTTGCTTTGTCGGGTAGCCTTTGTGTTGCTCATACAAATAGTCAGGATAGAGTTTCGCGTAGGAGCACATTATTCGATCTCGTTCATTTTTAGCGAGAATAGATGCAGCCATAACAGAAGGATAATTCGCATCTGCCTTTGGAATAGCAAGGCAATCGATTTTTTTATTTTGAAATGCAGACAATTTTTGGGGGATTTTATTTCCATCAACTATGATTGTATCTAAAGAAAGCTCTGCATTTTTTTTGTGCATGGAAAAAAAAGCCTCCTCCATAGCAAGGAGAGTCGCTTGTAAAATATTTATTTCATCGATGATATTATGATCGATGACAGCAACAGCCCAGGAGAGCGCCTGCTCTTTTATAAGAACTTCAATTTCTAATCGTTTTTTTTCTCCGAGCTTTTTTGAATCCTGAAGAAGGGCAATGGGAAAATCTTCATTTAAAACCACAGCAGCGGCGGTAACAGGACCTGCAAGTGGACCTCGACCAGCTTCATCAATCCCGCAAACGGAACAAAGACTTAGATTATGTATTTGGTTTGTAAACAAATCTTTTTGACTCGTCATAGTTATTTTATTTTCTTGTAGGAAAAATAAACATCGTTTAGGGGAAGCTCCCCCTTATTTGCAAGAACGATATAATACAAGGTATCAGCTTCTAAAAGTACTTGTACCTGCGGTTTATGAGATTCATAATCGACAGAAACGGAGAGCAGCTCCCCTGTCTGTGAAAAAAAACAAGCAAGGGCATCCGCGCTAATAAAAAGAGAACTCGCATCGCTCATACCCATCTGGTATTGCCCTTCTTCTTTGAACATAAGAGCAAAAACAGAAATACCTTCTGCATTAACTCGAAGAAGTGATCCATCACTCGGAAGCAGTTTCGGTTCAATGAAGTCTGGCTCGACAGCATACTGCGCCCAAGTTGCAGTCGCTTCCATCATGGATTTTTCTACTTCCTTAGAAGGCCAAAAAGGATGTTTATTTTTTTCATCGGAGATAAGCGAGATTTTAGTTTTTACATCTTCATACAAGAGAGGATCAAAAAAAGCAAAGGCGTAGACATTTCCATCCGCTGCCTTAATAATATACTGAGGAACTAAGTCATCGCTTTTGTATACACCGCTTAATGAAAGGGGTGCTTGTACGGCAAGGGCAAGACCTGCTGGGTAGACCGGTGTTGGAAAAGATTGTTTTAGAGCACCGGTTTTTAAGTCGAGGACGATGAGATTGAGATCGGTATCGATAAAGACAAGAGAGTCTTGAAACAAAGAAGGAGCGCTAAGAGGCGCTGCCTGGAGAGAAGTCCAGGAGCGAATTGACTCATCCTTTGGGTCAAAGTCCGCATCGAGCCTTTGAAACATTCCTGTAAGCTTCATAGTCTTCTGCTCTTCGGAATAGCTCATAGAAAAAGAATCTGTGTTATCGAAAAAATCCTCGCGAAAAAAAGCTTCTATATCGATGAGGAATTGACTATCTCTTATTTTATATGCAAATGCCTCCATTTCACCGATTTCGCCAGATGCAATACGTATGGGCTCTATCTCTGGTAAGGAAACTGCATGTGGCTTAGATTCTTTATAAAAAATAGAATTAAGCCAGAAATTAAATTGAGGAAAGAATTCTTTTTGATAGACGAAAAATCCAGCAAAAAAAAGAAGGATAAAAAAAGAGAGAGAGATAAAAAAAAGAAAAACAGGATTTTTTTTTGCCATAACTACCCCTTAAGCCTTTGAATAGAAGGAAGTCTATTTATACGATTGATATAGATATCAGAGAGCATTTGTATAAAAATAAGATTGTCACAAAAAGCTCCCATAGTTTCGGCGTCATAAAGGCTCAGTAAAAATGGGTCCGATAAAAACAAGCTATATAAAAGTTGATTATCTTCTGTTAAAACAGCATCGATAGAAAAACCGTATTTTGCAGCGAAGATAAAACTTTGATAGAACAAGTCATTTATTTTATACACAAGGGCAATAGATTCTTTACGTTTATCGTCGGAAACTTTTGCATAAAAATCTTTGTAAAAATATCTATAAAAAAAAGAAAAAGAAGTGTCATATAAAAACTCAAATTCTGCTTTTTTTATTGCGTCTATAGTAGCTTGGTCAATTTTCAAATATATTTCTGCAGAAGAAAGAAAAGCGTCTCGAAGAGGGAAATAAGATTCCATATGAAAAAGATAATACAAAAAAGAAGGCGTATTTAAGAAAGTATAAAATAGTTCTTCTGAAAATAAAAAACGTTTTTTAGAATCTTGCGATTTTTGAAACGCAAGATAGTTAGAATACAAACTTTCTACTGAACTCAGTGCAGAATATTGTTTAGCCCTTATTTCTTTTGCGCTTAAACCGCTATCTAAACGACGCAAGGAAGCCTTAAAAAAAACTTCAGTGTCCCGCAATTCAGGAAGCCAATGTGAAGAGACGTGTTTTTTTATTCGCGCATGTAAGCTATAAAACAAAGAACGCGAGAGAAATAGATATTCATTTTCTGCTATATATGTTGGTGTAAATTTTCTTTCAAAAACTTCTGCTATTAACTGGTTTAGTTTTTGGTCTGCTTCTATAAAAAAATCTCGAGCATAGCTTGTATAAAATAAAAGCTCCATATACAGTAAGGCTTCTGCATAGCCTCTGTCTTCGTTTTGCATTTTCAACTCTGCAAGAGAATCATCATTTTTTTCAGCTCTCTTTTTTTGAGCATCATTTTCTACATCTAGCTTATGGTCCAAAAAACTTTCTAGTAAAGCGATAAAGCTTTCAGTATAGAGCGCCGCATATGAGGCAGCGTCCAAGTCGCTTTCCGTCGACTTATCTCGTTTTTCTTTTGCGCCAATAAAAGAATCCCAGTAAGAAGAAAGCTCTAAAAGAGTATCTAAAAAGAAACTCTGAGCGTATGAATTATATGTAAAGAAAAAAAGAAAAAGAAATAGCCACCTTTTCATTCAATGTCCTTTTTTATAAGGGTATTATCCACAACGGCCTTTTGTTTTGAACTAAAATCAATATAGAATAAATCTAAAGGAATTTCCCGCATAGGCGATGCTGTCATGCCGAGCACGTTCGCAGGAGCAGGACTTTGAAAAAATTCATTTCCAACAAAAAAATACTGAGCATGCAGCAAATCTGCAACTCGAAAATTTTCACCGAAAAGACTAAACTTCGATTCATAGAGATTCAAAGCACCACCAATCAAAGAAAACATAAGCCCGCGAGGAGCACTGAGAACAATGTTAGAGGAAATGACATTGCATTCAGAGTCGACCAAAGAAATAAAACCTGCTTCTCTGTTCGCATCTAAAACAAAGCTTGTATGATAAAAATCTAAACGAGAATTGCGCGCCTGAGCAAGGACAAAATTCCCTAGATGGAAAAAAGAAAAATCACAGTTTTCAAAAAGCACTTGTGCATCGCTAAGAGAAAAAAGACTTTTTTGAAAAGCCAAAGACGATATTTTTTCTTTGCTTTGTTTTGAATTCTTTTGAAAGTCAGAGGTAAAAAAAACAGATTCAAAGCTCAGTTTTGCATCTTTTACTTCAAGATAAACATCAGAATCGAGCTGCAATTCTGCATTATTATGCCCAATGAGTGAAAAATCCTGGTTTATCTGTAAAGTGTTTTGAATCACATCGTTCCCTAAAAGATGCAAGTGTATACCATTTTTGTTTGAAAGTTTTTTTAAAGCATCTTCTAGACTAAAAAAAGGGAAATCAGGACTTCCATCGGCAAGATAGAAAGCATTTTTTGCGCTTTGCTCTGTTTTTTTTCGCGGATCGATATAATACTGATTCGCATCGACAATACATTCATAGCTTGCAATATCGCTTAGATTACCCTCGCTATCTTCCGCAATAGCATAGATACGATACAAAACCGCTTCGCTATGCGTGGGAAATTCTATTTCCAAGCCTTTAGTTTTATATCCGGAACGCAACTCTGCAAGCGTCGGCTCTTTTTTTTCTGCTATCTGATAAGAAGCTGTTTTATCATCAAAGTGCAAGATTTCTGGCTCATCGACAAAATAATAGAGGCTTTCATTATGGCTAAGCTTTAATTTAACAGCCTCTCGAGAATAAAAAGACTTCGTTGACGAAATAAATTCAGGCTTTTTGGGCAGCGACCTATTTACAGAGATCGTTTTTTCAAGACTCCCTATAAATTCGTTTCCATCATACACATCGATTGAAATACGTTTAGAAAAAAACTCCCCTTCCAAAACCGATATAAAAAGGCTTTGAACCAAAGGGCTTTCAGGTCTATCGCTCAAACGAAAGAGAAAATCAGGATTAGAGAGACTCAGTTTTGTAGAAAAAGCCCTTGTCTCACTTGGTTTTTTTTCGGTACTTGATTCATTACTTTTTTCTAGAAAAAGCATCCAGCGATACACTTG
>JAAZLA010000121.1 GCA_012799545.1 Treponema sp. | reverse complement strand
TCCTCTTGGTGCGGATACCTATATGGTTTTACTTGATCCAACTGGACAGGAGGCTCTAGCAACTAATGATGATATTGATTATCCAAACAATCTGTACTCAAAAATTACGTATGAAGCAGAAGAAACAGCTAGGTATTTTTTAGTTATCGTTGATGAATATCGAAAATACGGTGATTATTACGTGTACTATGATGAAGGTGTTTTTGGACCGAGTCTTGGGAAAACATTCCGTAAGTGGACACCCGATCGAAAGGACAAAGAGTCGTACAAGATAAGTCTTCCCTAGCTTTTAGTACCAAGAGCCGTCCCTTTGGATGGCTCTGTATCTTCACATGAGGAATAAAAAATGAAAAAAATCTTAGCTCTATTTGTGCTTCTTGTTTTGTTCTTTTCTTGTATTTCACAAAAACAAAATAATGCTGAACTAAAGGAAGTAGCGGTTAAAGAAGAGCTTTTACAATTGGATGAGGATATTCCTACTTCTACTGCTATTGATCTAGATGCTTTACCAAAGGAAGGTATTAAAATAAAGGGTAGGGTGGAAAAAATTGTCGAAAATGAAAAAACCTTTAGCGAAGTCCGTTATTATGTACTAATTACAGAAAAAAATACGAGTCTTGTATTGTTTAATAAAAAAGGTTTTTCTGAAGGTTTTGAAAACTATCTGGACAAAGAGGTTTTTATAGAAGCGTATAAAGATATAGGCATGATTGGTTTTAAACGCGAAAAACAAGTAGGGCTTTTTGTTCTTTCAATTCGGGAAGAAGATTAGTATCGTTAAAAGGGGCGTGAATTTTTCACAGAAATCCTAGATAAGCTTTGCCTAAGAGTTCCAATTCTCTTTCTATCTTTTCTTCATTTGCTTTTTGACTTTCCCACAAAATCTAAAGCATAAAATACTTGTACAGAGCGCAATAATCGGTTATTATTTAGTGTATAGCGAATTATTTCGCGAGTTTAAATGAAGTGTAACGAGGATTGCATGTACAAAGAATTTTTACCCTACGATAAGGTGCGAAACAACTCTCTCAAAATGGCAGCAAGAATCCACAAAGAGGGTTTTATCCCTGACATTATCTATGTGTCTTTGCGCGGTGGAGCCTATGTGGCAAATGTTATCTCTGAATATTTTAAAATTGTGCGCAAAAATGACCGGCCTGTTTTATATGCCTCAGTTGTTGCACGTTCCTATTCTGATATTCGACAAAATGATAAGGTAATGGTTGACGGGTGGACTTATTCACCTGAACATTTACGGCATGGCGATAAAATTCTCCTTGTCGATGATATTTTTGATACGGGTAAGACTATCAATCATTTGGTAGAGCTCATACAACAAAAAGGTATACCGCGAAACGACATTAAGGTTGCGGTACATGACTACAAATATTTCACCTATTATCCAGAGCAACTTCCCATACAACCCGATTATTGGTGCAGGCGTTTCGATATTACAGAGCCAAGCGAAGATCGATGGATTCATTATATGAGTCATGAGCTTGTTGGCT
>JAAZLA010000120.1 GCA_012799545.1 Treponema sp. | reverse complement strand
CTATTTGAACCCTCTCCCCAGTATTCTTTTACATAATTTCCGTTAATATTGAGTCGGTTTGTGGGGCTTTCATCAAAGCGGGCAAAGTAGCGACCGAGCATAACAAAGTCGGCTCCCATCGCAAGGGCCAATGTCATGTGATAATCGTGAACGATGCCACCGTCAGAACAAATGGGGATATAGATACCTGTTTTTTTATAGTATTCGTCTCGCGCCTTTGCCACTTCAATAACAGCAGTCGCTTGCCCGCGTCCTATTCCTTTTTGTTCACGGGTGATACAAATGGAACCACCACCAATGCCTACTTTTATAAAATCAGCGCCAGCTTCGGCTAAAAATAAAAAGCCTTCCTTGTCGACAACATTTCCTGCACCTACTTTTACATCTGGTCCAAAGCTTTTGTGAATATCGGCAAGGGCTCGTGATTGCCACTCGGTAAATCCTTCTGAGGAATCTAAGCACAGTACGTCGGCACCTGCTTTGACGAGGGCAGGGACTCGCTCCATATAATCGCGGGTATTTATACCAGCGCCGACAACATAGCGTTTTTGGTCATCGAGGAGTTCGAGGGGATGCGCCTCATGGCTTGCATAATCTTTTCTAAAGACGAGGTATTTGAGATTTCCCTTTGTATCGATAATCGGAAGGGAATTTAGTTTATGTTGCCAAATAAGGTCGTTTGCTTCGTTTAAGCTTATGCCGTTTTCTCCCTTGATGAGCTCAGAAAACTTTGTCATATAGCATTCAACTTTTTCATCCAAGTCGGTAAATCCTATGCGATAATCACGGCTGGTTAAAATGCCGAGGAGTTTTCCATTGGCTGTGCCATCTTCAGTTACCGCAATCGTTGAGTGCCCTGTTTTTTCAGTTAGCGCAATTGCTTCTTGGATCGTTTGATTTGGTTTAATATTTGAGTCGGAAGTTACAAAACCCGCCTTATGATTTTTTACTTTTGAAACCATTTCAGCTTGGTCTTCTATGCTTTGGGAGCCAAAAATAAAGGAAACACCGCCTTCTTTTGCCAAGGCGATTGCAAGTCTGTCGTTCGATACAGATTGCATAATTGCAGAAACAAGCGGTATGTTCATGCTTAGCCTTGGTTTTTCACCTTTTTTGAAGCGAACGAGTGGCGTTTTTAAGTTAACTTTATCGGGGATGCAGTCAGCAGATGAATAGCCAGGAACAAGGAGATATTCTGCAAAAGTATGGGAAGGTTCTTCGTAAAAATAAGCCATAAAATGTCCTTTTTGTTTTATTATATAGATATTGTTTCATCTATGCAAGATTGATATGAAAATCTGAGAAAAAAGTATCTCTGTGTTGCGACCAGTTTTTTATTCTTTGGTAAATTCGTAGGGTGTTTCTTGGTAGACGTAGTAGTTGAGCCAGTTTGAGAAAAAAAGATGGGCATGACTTCGCCAGGTTGAGCGAGGTTTTTGCCAGGGGTCGTTGTCTGGATAATAATTTAGGGGCATTTCTATGGGGAGGCCCTTTTCCAAATCTCGACGGTATTCGTTTCCGAGTGTTTCTGTGTCGTATTCAAGATGACCGGTCATAAAAATATGCTTGTTATCAAGAGATTTTGCAAGGAGGAGACCAGCTTCTTTTCCTTCAGCCAAAACAACGAGTTTTTCGTGGTTTTTTACCGCATCTTCATCCACCTTTGTGTGGCGCGATTGCGGGGCAGGAAAGATATCGTCAAATCCGCGAAGTAATGGCTCTCCGACAGTCGTTTTATAATGCGGGTAAATGCCAAAGAGTTTTTTTTCGAGGTTTGTTTTTTCTATGCCATAATAATGATATAAACCTGCCTGCGCTCCCCAGCAAATAAAAAGGCTTGAAAATACATGGGTTTTTGCCCAATCCATTATTTGGCAAAGCTCATCCCAGTAATCTACATCAAAAAAATCTATTTGTTCGACGGGTGCCCCAGTGATAATAATCCCGTCGTATTTTTTTTTGTATAGTTCTTGGGGGCTAATATAAAAACGCTCTAAATGCTCTTGACTTGTGTTTTTTGAGACATGGCTTTCCATGTGCACGAGAGAAATTTCAACTTGGAGGGGGGAATTTCCAAGCAGCCGTAAAATCTGCGTTTCAGTTGCAATTTTGGTAGGCATGAGATTTACTATGGCAATTTTTAAGGGTCGGATATCTTGATGTTCCGCCCTTTGATCTGTCATAACAAAGATATTTTCTTTTTCAAGTATTTCGCGTGCAGGTAAGTCTGCTTGTATTTTTATTGGCATAATAGGGATAGTATAGCATTTTTATTGTTTTTTTGCTACACTTTTACTATGCGAGGGAAAGATAAAAGGGCAGCGGTAAAAAAGCTTAAATCGCTTGTGTTTACGCAAAAAGCTGAACCGATACCATTTCGAAATAAAATAGAATCTCAATTCTCTGTTTTTTTTCTACCGAATAATGTAGAAAGAACAGAAAAAAATTATAGCTCAGTGGTCTGCGACTTGCTTACTCCAGTAGCCTTTGCAAAAGAGCGCCTTATCATCTATATACATGGAGGCTCCTTTGTCGGTGGCTCACGTGCTTCTTGGCGAAGTTTTGCTTCCTCTCTTGCACATGCCTCCTCGACTGAACTTTTATTGCCTGAAATCCGTCTCGCGCCAGAGTATCCCTTTCCTTCTGCCCTTGATGATATAGAGGCCGTTTTTACCGCACTTTCAAAAGATACGCGAGATATTATCCTCTGTGGCGACGGAACTGGTGGCACAATAGCGCTTTCTTTTGCGCTTTTTGCAAAAAAAACACTGCGTGATAAAATAAAAAAGCTTGTTTTATTTTCGCCTTTTTTGGATTTTTCACCTGATTCAGCCTTATTGCAAATAAAAAAAATAAGCGACGCCCTCATTTCAACTGAGAGCATTCGACGTATGGCAGATACCTATACCTATGCTTCAAACTTGGCTAATCCTATGGTTTCTCCTCTCTGTGCTTCGGAAGATGACTTAAAAAATCTCAAACAAGTGTATATTCAAATGGGTGAGGATGAAATTATTCTGCCTGATGCGCGGCGTTTTGCAACAAAACTTGGCTATGCTGGTGTTCCTCATATCCTCGATGTTTGGCCTG
>JAAZLA010000119.1 GCA_012799545.1 Treponema sp. | reverse complement strand
GCTCGTTCCAAGCCTTGGACGAGGTAGGGTTCACTATAGAAAAGGGTGAGTTTTTTTCACTCCTTGGACCCTCAGGTTGCGGTAAAACCACCTTACTGCGAATAATTGCAGGTTTTGAATTTCCAGACGAAGGGACTGTACTTTTCGACGACAAAAATGTCATACCGATTCCCCCAAATAAACGAGAATCAAATACTGTTTTTCAAAATTACGCTTTATTTCCGCATCTCTCTATTTATGAAAATATAGCCTTTCCTCTAAGGCTTAAAAAAATGGGCAAGACAGAAATAGATCAAAGGGTAGAAAAATATCTCAATATGGTACAACTCAATGCACATGCCTATAAAAAGCCAAACCAACTTTCTGGCGGACAGAGGCAACGTGTTGCTATCGCCCGTGCACTTATAAATGAGCCAAAGGTTTTGCTTTTAGATGAGCCTTTGTCAGCACTCGATGCAAAACTTCGCTCAAATCTCCTCATCGAGCTTGATAATTTACACGATAAAATCGGTATTACCTTTATCTATGTAACCCACGACCAAGCCGAGGCCCTGTCGGTTTCTGACAGAATTGCTGTCATGAACCAAGGGAAGGTTTTACAAATAGGCACTCCCTACGAAATCTACGAAAGCCCTGCAACCGAGTTTGTCGCCGAGTTTATTGGTGAGACAAATAGCCTTGACGCTGTCGTAAAGGAATGCACTCCCATCCATGATAAAGATGGGCAAATCGACGAATACATGTGTAGCCTCGAAGTAAAAGAGCTTGGCACAACAATAAAAATAACCGACTATGACAAAACAGCTATAGGACAAGAGGTTTGTGTTACGATTCGCCCCGAAAAGGTACGGATTACGCTTGAGCCACCACAGAGCTCAAAAAAAGACTTAAACGTCTTAACCGGTGTTGTTGAAGAGCCTGTTTATTCTGGCTTTCAGTCAAAGTTTTATGTGCGCCTCGACTCTGGCTCTCTGTTCAAAATATACAAGCAACACTCAAATTATCTCGAAGATGGTCCAGAAATCGAATGGAAGGATAGAGTCTACGTTTCATTTAGCCCCAGTGATGGCTATGTAGTCGAGGAAATAGATAGATGAAAAAAAAGCAAGGTATAAAGGCTTTTAATAAAAACTCTCTCGGCCATCTCTACTCATGGCCCATGGGTTTGTGGTTTACGATTTTCTTTGTCGTGCCGCTTGCCATTATCATTCTCTATAGTTTTTTGAAAAAAGGACTCTACGGTGGCGTCGAGTGGGTTTTTAGCTTCAATGCTTACAAGCAAATGTTTAACCCCAACTACGGCATTGTCTTGATGCGGACACTTAAAATTTCTTTTATTTCAACGCTTATCACCATACTCATCGCCCTTCCCTGTGGCTATGCAATGGCAAGAAGTAAAATACAAACCTTTTTGCTTTTTTTAGTTATCATTCCTTTTTGGACAAATTCTCTTATTCGCATCTTTGCTTGGATGAGCATCTTGGGAAACGATGGCTTTATCAACTCCCTCCTCATGCAAGTCGGTCTTACAAAAGAGCATCTCCAACTGCTCTACAACCAAAATGCTGTCGTCCTTGTTTCGGTATACATGTATCTCCCCTATGCAATTTTGCCCATATTTACCGCAATTGACCGCTTTGACTTTTCGCTTTTGGAAGCAGCTCGAGATCTCGGGTCGACAAAAATGGGCTCCATGCTACGAGTCCTTTTGCCAAATATCAAAAGCGGCGTCTTAACGGCGATTATCTTTACCTTTATCCCCATCTTTGGCGCGTACACCGTGCCACTCCTTGTCG
>JAAZLA010000118.1 GCA_012799545.1 Treponema sp. | reverse complement strand
TCTCCCTGTAATTTTTCATCAGACAAGGCATTACATACCCTCAAAGTCTATCTAAAGGGCTTATAATTCCAAGAGGACCTTTGTTTAGGACGTGGGTGTAGACCATTGTTGTTTTTATGTCTGTGTGCCCCAGTAGTTCTTGGATTGTTCTGATGTCGTAACCGTTTTCTAGGAGGTGAGTGGCAAATGAATTGGAGGGGTATAATAAAAGTTCAGTACCACAAAGTCCGAAAAAACATATGACGGTTGAGGAAGTAAAAAAAGAGGATTTGGCAACATACTTTTGTATATTACAATACGGTCAGAATAACTACCGTAACTGAAGACGGATTTCCTCCGTCTGTTTATCAAGGAAAAGCATCAGATCCAAAGGCTGTTGCTTAAATGCATTTGGGGACTGCACTTATATTGACTATTCCAAAAACCTCAAAATATAAAACTATTATAGAAAGTAGTTTTTACACTATGTTTTTTTTTCTAAACTTGATGTATACTGGTATGTATATTTTTTAGATTAAAGTAAAAGAAAAAGATGAAAGCACCCAAACTATTGGATAATAAAAAGCACAAAGTTATAGATGAACTTAGACTTGCTTTAGAAAAAGACTCAAAACTTTCCATTATTTCTGCGTATTTTACTATTTATGCGTATGAAGGATTAAAAAAAGAGCTTCAAAAAATAGATAGCGTGCGTTTTATTTTTACTGAACCTACGTTTGTTAAAAAAGATTATGAATTATCAAGAGAATTTTATATAGAAAGAAAAAGTGCTCAACAAGCTTTGACAAATGAATTTGAAATAAAGCTAAAAAATGAGTTAACTCAAGCGGCTGTTTCCAAAGAGTGTGCAAAATGGCTCTCTGATAAGGCTGAAATAAAATCCTTAAAAAAAGCAAATCCCGCACAACCTCGCCTTATTCATATTGATTCTAACAAAGATGCACTTTCTATAAATGGAACAGTTGATTTTACTACTGACGGTTTGGGTATAAGCCCCTCAACTCGCATCGATTCAAATATATGTTTGTATGGTAAGGAACACACTCTAGGTTTTCTACAATCCTTTGATGAATTATGGAATGATAAAACAGCTGTGGAGGATGTCAAGCAAGAAGTTTTAAATCAAATGCAGATGCTCTACAAGGAAAACACGCCAGAGTTTATTTACTTTCTGAGCTTGTATAATGTTTTTCGAGATTATTTAGATGAGTTAACTGAAGATAGAATTATTAAATCTAAAACAGGTTTTAAAGATACTCTTATTTGGAATAAATTATATAAGTTTCAAAAAGACGGTGTAATGGGCGCCATTGATAAAATAGAAAAGTACAATGGTTGTATAATAGCCGATAGTGTAGGACTTGGAAAAACATTTACCGCTCTTGCTATTATGAAGTACTATCAATTACGAAATGATAGAATACTCGTTCTTGTCCCAAAAAAGCTTGCTGAAAACTGGACTATCTATACCCAAAATGACAAAAGAAATATCTTCGCTGAAGATAGATTTCATTATGATGTTTTGTATCATACTGACCTTAGCAGGACTTCGGGTTTTTCTGGAACTATAAATTTAGCAACTATCAATTGGTCAAACTATGATTTAGTTGTTATCGATGAGAGTCACAACTTCCGAAATAATCCTCCTGTAAAAAATCGTATTACTCGGTATAAACGATTAATGAATGATATTATTAAAAGCGGAGTTAAAACAAAGGTGCTCATGCTTTCTGCAACTCCTGTGAATAATCGTATGAATGATATTAAAAATCAAATTGCGTTTATAACAGAAGGTAAAAACGATGCATTTAGTAGCGTTGGTATTAAAAACACTGAAGATACTTTACGCCTCGCACAAACAGTTTTTAATAACTGGTCTTCTTTGCCAGATTCTGAGCGAACAACTGAATCTTTTGTAGATATGATGAGCCTCGATTATTTTAAACTGCTCGATACTATTACCATTGCCCGTTCAAAAAAACATATTCAAAAATATTATAACATGGAAGAAATAGGAAAATTCCCTACTCGTCTTTTACCTATAAACAAATATTCTGAGATTGATAATAAGGGAGAATTTCCTGCAATAGGAGAAATCAATAAAATAATAAAAAAACTAACTCTAGCTATATATTCTCCTATCGCTTATTTGCTTCCAGAAAAAAGAAGTGCATATGAAGAAAAATATGATATGCAAGTTGGAGTTAACGAGACTATTTTTCGACAAATTGATAGAGAGCGAAGCCTTGTTAATTTAGTACGAGTTGGTTTACTTAAACGGATGGAAAGTTCAATCAATTCCTTTGCGCTCACAGCAAATAAAATTATGCATAAAATAAATGATGCCTTAGAATCGATAGAAAAATCACAGTTTGACTATGATCCAGAAAGAGATATAAATGAAATTGACTTTGATGATCCAGAGTTAGAGGGTTTGTTGTTTGGAAATAATGTAAAAGTTTTACTGCAAGATATGGACCTTATAAAATGGAAACAAGATCTTGAGGCTGATAAGGATAAACTTGAAACATTGTACATAGAAGCTATTTTAGTAACACCAGATAGAGATGCAAAGTTACGAGAGCTAAAAAATACGATTTTTGAAAAACAAAAAAATCCTATAAACAATGCTAATAAAAAAGTGCTTATATTTACCGCTTTTGCAGATACAGCAAAATATCTATATGATAATATTGCAAACGAATTAAAAGAAAAAGAAATATACACAGCGCTTGTTGTAGGCAGTGGTGAAAACAAATCAACCTTTCCTTTAGAAAAAAATCAAAAACAAGGTATTAAGTTTTCAGATTTAAATACTGTTTTAACCTTATTTTCTCCCGAATCAAAAGAGTGTAAAAAAATATTTCCAGAAGTTACCAAGTCTATCGATGTCTTAATTGCAACTGATTGTATTTCAGAAGGGCAAAACTTACAAGATTGTGATTATCTTATCAACTACGATATACACTGGAACCCTGTTCGAATTATTCAACGCTTCGGTCGAATAGACCGAATTGGGTCAAAAAACAATGTTATACAATTAGTCAATTTTTGGCCAACACTTGACCTCGACGAATACATTAACTTGCAGAAACGAGTAACAGGGCGAATGGTTCTTCTAGATGTATCTGCTACCGGAGAAGACAATGTGATAGAAGTAGGTGAAGAGAAAGAAATGAAAGACCTGGAATATAGAAAAAAACAACTAAAAAGACTTCAAGAAGAAGTTGTAGATTTAGAAGATATTTCAGGTGCTATTTCTATTACCGATTTAACTTTCAACGACTTTAAAACGGATCTCATGACATATATGAAAAAAAATCGAAATAAACTCGATGATGCACAAAACGGTTTATATGCTATAACAAAGATCGATGAAAGTTTAAAAGACGAAGTTTCTCCCGGTGTTATTTTTATACTAAGGCAAATACAAGGACAAGGTCAAACAAAAGAACAAAACCCATTGTATCCTTATTACCTCGTATATATATCCGATAATGGTGAGATAAAACTCTCATTTTTGCATGCAAAAAAAATATTAGATTATTACAAAAAGTTGTGCTCGGGTCAGAATGAAGTTCTAAAAAACCTTTTAGATACTTTTAATCAACAAACAAACAATGGTCGAAATATGAATCATTATTCTTCTTTGCTAAACAAAGCAATTGAAAACATAATTGGAAAAAAACAAGAGATAGGAGTTGCAAGTCTTTTTTCAAAGGGTGGCACTATAAATCTAAAAGATGGAGCTGAAGGCTTAGAAGATTTTGAACTCATAACATTTTTAATTTTAAAGGACTAGTTACTTATGAATACCCACGAAGAGTATACTTTTTTAAATATTCCGCAAAACTGTTTTTTAGGAAGTACTATTTTTAAAAATGTCTTTTACGACAAAGCTGAGCTTTCTACAAGTGATAAGAAGTTATTTACAGAAGTTATTCAAAAAATTAGGTGGCTCTATTCTTTGAAACCTGACACTATACACATAGCACCATATAAGGATGAGGTGAGAGATTATTCTGAAGTTGAAATAATCGAAGTACTTTTACATTCAGATACCAAAGTGAAAAGAATCGCAGAAATAATTATGCGGGCAATACCTTATCCTATGCTCTTGGTTTTTAGATTGGAAAGTTCTTTTTTATTTTATGTTGCACATCAAAGATTGAATCAAAGCGACAGTAGCAAAAATACTATTGAAGAATTTATTGCGACCAGTTGGGTCGATGGTGATAGCGATTTTTTGGCAAAACTAGATATAAAAAAAATGAGCTTTACAAACTTTTATACATTTTATACTGACATTGTCGATACTATCAGCATCCACAATCTTTCAATTATTATGCCAACAGAAGATAAAATAAGTGGTGAAGAAGCAAGAAAAGTTTTAGCACAGATAGATTCTATTGAACAAGAGATTGCAAAGCTAAGGGCTACACTAAAAAAGGGAACTCAGTTTAACCGTAGAATGGAATTGAATATAAAAATAAAAAAACTAGAGCAAAATAAAGATAAGTTACTTGGAGGGGATATAAATGGATGAAGATGGTAAAATTCAGCTTTTTGAAGATAAACGCATCCGTACTGCATGGGATGAAGAGGGAGAAGAATTGTATTTTTCTGTGGTGGATGTTATTGGCGTTTTAACAGACAGTAAAGAACCAAGAAGATACTGGAGCGATTTAAAAATTAAACTTAAAAGTGAAGGAAATGAACTGTACGAAAAAATCGTACAGTTGAAAATGACTGCAACAGACGGCAAGAAAAGACTTACCGATGTTGTAAATACCGAGGAACTTTTGCGAATTATACAATCCATCCCCTCGCCAAAGGCAGAGCCTTT
>JAAZLA010000117.1 GCA_012799545.1 Treponema sp. | reverse complement strand
TCATAACTAAGACACCGAGGGCAAAGGCGATGAGTAAGCTCAAAAAAATAGGCACATCTTTAAAAGTAGTAAAGCCAATAGAAACGTCACATCTATGCTCTAAATTAAAACCAATAAAAATCGTTGCAAATACCAATAAGGCTACAAAGCCCATCAACTTCCAAGGCATACAATACCTCCCTTTTAGACAATTTTACCACGGAGCGTAGCACCCGTCAATTCTGTTAAAAAAACTTCTACAAAACACCCTATTTTTTCTGGACCTGCAGGAAAAACAACTCGTTCGTCGCGCTCCGTCCGCCCCACAAGCTCTTCTGGATTATCTTTTGAAAAACCCTCTGCCAAAACCCGCACACTTTCTCCAAGTCGCTCTTCCATGAGCCGTTTTGATATAGCTTGTTGCTCAGCAATAACCAAGGCAAGGCGACGTTTTTTTTCTTTTATAGACAATTGCTCCTGCATGTCGGCAGCCTTTGTCCCCTCTCGTGGATTATAATAATACATAAAAGCGTTTTCAAAGGCTACTTCACGCATCAAAGCGATGGTTTCTTCAAAATCTTCTATAGTTTCACCTGGAAACCCAATCATTATATCGGTAGAAAGTGAAACCCCAGGTATTTCTTTTTTTATAGCGGCAATTTTTTCAAGATAGGCTTCCCTCGTATACTTTCGTCTCATCGCATCGAGAATGGCGTTTGAGCCATGTTGCACAGGCAGATGAATATGTTTACAAAAAAGTGGGTCCTTTTTAATTAGCTGAATTAGGTCGGGACTTATATCTTTTGGATGGCTCGACATAAAACGAATCCAACCAATGCTCGACTTTGTAGCATGAATATGTTGAGAAACAGCTTGCATTAAAGAGGGAAAATCTATCGCCTCTTTTCCTTCTTCTTCCCATATATACGAGTTTACATTTTGTCCCAAAAAGGTAATTTCTTTTACGCCATTTTTAGACAGCGCATCTATTTCTGCAAAGATACTTTCTGGACTTCTTGAAACTTCCCTACCGCGAACATAGGGAACAATGCAATAAGAACAAAAATTATTGCAACCGTGCATGATGGGAACAAAGGCTGAGTGAGAGCCCTTTTCATAGCTGGACTCTGCAAAAACATAATGCGGTTTTTCATCAGTTTCTATCCATTTCTCGCCCTTTTCTACCGCTGCAATAATGTCGGGGAAGTATTGTTTTTGAAAATTTCCTATAACATAGTCTAAAACAGGATAGTCTTTTTGTAAGCTGTCTATAAGCCGTTCTGCCATACATCCCATAATTGCAAGATTGAGGCGAGGCGGATTCTCTTTATTTGTTAAAGCATAGCTATGTGCCTTGGGAAAAACATGGTTTTTTGCCCTTTCCTCGAGTTTGCGAACAGCCTTAAGAGATGCATACCAGCCGAGTCTGCCCAAAATACGACTTTCTGCTGTTTCTCGTACGGAACAAGTGTTAATAATAACAAAGTCTGCAACTTGCACGTCGTCAGCCTTTGTCCAACCAGCTTCTATAAATGCTCTTTCAACCGAAGCTGACTCTGCTATATTCATTTGACAGCCATAGGTTTCAAAAAAATAGGTCATTCTCTATCTCCCAAAAATTCGGTATAGGCATAGGCATTGTGAAAGTGAATACTCTCGTAGTTTTCTGCTTCCACGCTAAACCAGCTAAACTTTTTTTCACTTTCAAAAGCCACGAGACCCTGATATACCTCTCGAACGAGATCTTCTACAAAACGAGGGTTTTCATAGGCTTTTTCTGTCACATATTTTTCATCTTCGCGTTTAAGAACAGAATAAACCCCAGAAGAAGCGCAGGCTTCTATCATGCTTATAACGTCTTCTATCCAAAAAAAACCTTCATTTCTAAGCCGAACACGTACAACTCCACGCTGATTATGAGCGCCGTATTTTGAAATAGCCTTTGAACAGGGACAGAGGGTTGTTACTGGCACCTCGATTCCAACATAAAATTCTTTTTCGTTTTTTGAAACAATTCCCTCATAACTACAGGCATAGCTCATCATACCGCTTTGCTTAGAAATAGGGGCTTGTTTTTCTAAAAAAAAAGGAAAGCGTAAACTACCAAAGGCTTTTTGTGCTTCAAGTTTTTCCCGCACCTCGGAAAGCATAGCTAAAAATTGCTTCATCGAAAGGTCTTTATGATAGCTATGGACAATTTCTATAAAGCGACTCATATGAGTGCCTTTAAAGTGATGCGGTAAATTTACAAATAAATCGATGCTTGCTGTTGTCGATTGTTTTTTGTGGTTTTTATCCAAAACAAAAACAGGATACTGCAAGCCCCGCACACCAACCTTTTGCAAAGGAATATCACGCTCGTCAACTTCGTTTTGCATATCGATGAGACAATGAGATTTGCTATTCTTTTCGGTTTTATTTTCGAGCATCTGCGTTTTCTGCTGCCTCCAGGGTATTCCACATGAGCATGGCGATGGTCATAGGACCAACACCTCGGGGAACTGGCGTTATAAAAGCAGCCTTTTCTTTTACTTCATCAAAGGCAACATCACCGACGAGACGAAAACCCGACTTTTTACTTTCATCGGGAATTCTATTTACACCCACATCTATAATAACCGCGTCTTTTTTTATCATATCTGCAGTAATAGTATTTGCCCTTCCCACTGCTGCAATGAGAATATCTGCTTGACGGGTAAAAGAAGCAAGGTCCTTTGTTCCTGTGTGGCAAAGCGTTACTGTTGCATTGCTTTCTCTGCGTGAAAGAAGAACCGCAAGAGGCTTCCCGACAATATTTGAGCGACCAACAATGACCACATGGGCTCCCTTTGTAGAAATGCCCATTTTTTCCAATAAAACAAGGACACCATGGGGAGTACAAGGCAGAAAGGATTTATTTCCGATGAGCATATTGCCGACATTTACGGGATGAAAGCC
>JAAZLA010000116.1 GCA_012799545.1 Treponema sp. | reverse complement strand
CTTTCTTTATCCAAGTCGAGAACGACCGAGGGATAGCGTTCAGGATGGCTAAGTTGCTCTTGAGGGGAAAAAGCAAGAGAGAGATAGGCCTCCTTTGTATCGAGCCCCAAGGAAGAACTCAAGGCAAGAGAAAGTCCCTCATTTTGCGCCATTGCTAAGCTTGACGGAATAATCCCGCCCATTGCAGAAAAGGCAAAAAAAGCTCTCTCCTCTGCAAATGACCAACCGAGAGAAGGCTTTTGTATCCTTGCTTTTTTAAGATACAGGTCTTCTGTTGCGTATAAGAAAAAACCCTTTATCTTTGTATCCTGAGGGAGACTAAAAGAAAGCGACATTCCCTCTTGAAAATCTGCACTGTCGATAAAACCAGTTACCATAGAACGGCTGACGAGTGTGCCTGTTTTTAGCAGGCCATCGCTTGTAAAATCATCTTTTGTCAAAAAACCAAAGGCTATTTTGTTTTCCTTTCCCCTGTTTTTTACGTCTGTCCTATCTTCTGCAAAATCTATGTCAACGCAGAGTGCAAGACTTGTATCCTTGTACTCGTCAACAAAGAGGTGGAAGGAATCATCAAATGAAAAAAACATATAGGGACTTTTTCCCTGAGATGGGATGAATGCTTTTTTTGCATTTGCATTGTGTGCAAACAAAGAAAAGGAAAGGTCTTCTAGCTCTAAGGCAATAGAAGACTTTGAAACAGAATTGCAAGAAGCAAGACTGATTATACTTAAAAGTACAGTAATTATAAAAACAAAGACTTTCTTCATATAAACATACTACACTTTCAAGAATAAAAAGTCTATAATTACAGGAGCTGTAAAAAGGAAGGCACTATGGAAGATAATAAAATAAATTTGCTTGCACTCATACCCCACGGCAATGAAATTGCAGTTTTAAAAAAAATACAGGCGAGACTTGTAAATGAAAAAGTCTATCCTATCCACCCCTTATTTTGTCCCCTTGTTTTATTCAATACAAAACAAACAATAAAAGAACAAAAAGAAATACTAGAAGCTATGAAAAACGATTTTCAAAAAAAGAAAAATCCAGTGCAGCTAAGAGAAATAGAAAGGCATGGACAATGGCTCAGCCTCGCCTTTAACATAAGCTTTGAAATAAAAAAAAATAGGACTGAGATTCAAATAGCAGATTTCCCCCCTCTTCCAAAAACTATTTCTATGCCGCTTGTTTTTGTAAAAAAAAGTGAAGACTACAAGACAGTTTTTTCTAGCAGCTTTTTTAACGATGTAACGGAAAATAAAAAAGAAATTCATTCGGTCGAAGATTTGCAAAAAAATCTTCCCTCAGAAATTCGCGTTTTTAAACTTGCCCTTCTAGAGTTTTCCTGGGATAGAAAATGGGAATATGCCTTTCACTGGGAAGAGCTCGATGCGAAATGGGTAAAAATAAAATAAGGATAAAGTGATGTTAGATAAAAATATAATCAAATGGCTAAGGCAAGGACTCGGTGTTTCTCTTTTTTTAGCTTTTTCTTTTTACTTTCCCGTATATGCTGAAGAAAAATCTTTTGAAAAACAGCATCCCTTTTTCGAAATTTCTTTTTTAGAAATTCCACTTTGCCCCGCAATAGCTGAAGAAAAAACAGAGGATGAAGATAGCACGATAGAATTTTTTGAAAAAAAACAAGACCATGAACTACGTGTTTTTGAATACTACCAATTATGTTATAGAGAATCTTTTGAACAATGCGAATGGGCAGCCTATACTATCACTACAGAAAAACTTGAAAAAAACACAAGTCGTAAAGACAATTTTCGGGTAGATCCAAAAATAAGTACAGGAAGCGCAAGCCTTGAAGACTATCGCGGCAGCGGTTATGACAGAGGGCATATTGCACCTGCAGCAGATTTTGCTTTTGATTCTCTGGCTATGAGCGAAACTTTTTACATGAGCAATATGTCTCCGCAAGTTCCAGCCATGAATAGAGGTATTTGGGCAAATCTTGAAGCAGAAGGGAGAAAATGGGCTGAGCGTTACGGCATCGTCTATGTTGTTACTGGACCTATTCTTGAAAACAAAGGATACAAGACAATAGGCATAAACAAGGTTGCTGTACCTAATGCCTATTATAAAATATTTTTATCACCAATCGTAAAAAGAAATAGAGAAACAGATGACTTGTTTTTTGCAGCTATTGCCGCAGCCTATATAATTCCCAATGCAAAGGGTGAAAAACATTTTTCAGAATACCTTTGCACCATACGCGAAGTAGAAAAAATAACGGGGATAGATTTTTTTTACAAGCTGGAAGACGATTTTGAAAATAAAATTGAAACAGAGTCGCTTCAAAAAATTTTTATTGAAACTGAATAAATAAAGAGCGTTTTTACCCAGTTGAAACTCTATTTCTTTTCCTATACTATATAAAAGAATTTTCTATAATGAAAAAACTTACTTACCAAGAAACAGGAGAATTTTCTATGGCAAAGATTTCTGCATTGCAAAATGCACGGTATGCGTACAAACCAAAACTACCAGCAGTTCTAAAATTGCGCCTTAACACTATTCAGGTAGCATTTGGTAAACCAACAAAGGCAATTAGTGACGAAGCGGACTTAAAAGAATTATTTAAAAACACTTATGGCAAACCAATTGCACATTTTGTGAAGGGGAAAAATCCAGCGGTAAAAGAACTTATTCGAGTTGGTGTTATTCTTTCAGGTGGACAAGCACCCGGTGGGCATAATGTTATCGCTGGTCTCTATGACGGTATTAAAGCGGGAAATCCTGATAGCAAATTATATGGATTCCTTAACGGCCCTGCAGGTTTAATCGATGCAAAGTATGTCGAAATAAAAGACAAATTTATGGACGAGTACCGAAACACAGGCGGTTTTGATATTATCGGTTCTGGTCGAACAAAGATCGAAACGCCTGAGCAAATTGCGTCTTCTATGGAAACCGCAAAAAAACTCAAACTCGATGCAATCGTTATTATCGGTGGCGACGACTCAAATACAAACGCAGCACTTCTCGCCGAGCATTTTATACAAACCGGCATGAGCACACGCGTTATTGGTGTTCCAAAAACAATCGATGGCGACTTAAAAAACAAGCAAATTGAAACAAGCTTTGGTTTTGACACCGCAACAAAAACCTACTCAGAACTGATCGGAAACATCGGCCGCGATGCAAACTCTGCAAAAAAATACTGGCACTTTATAAAACTCATGGGACGCTCTGCTAGTCATATCGCACTGGAATGCGCATTGCAAACACAGCCAAATATTTGTCTTATCTCTGAAGAAATAGAAGAGAAAAAAATGACCTTAAAACAAATCAGTGATGATATTTGTCAGGTAATCGCAAAGCGAGCTGAAAACGATGAAAACTTTGGTATTGTGCTTATCCCAGAAGGCTTAGTTGAATTTATACCCGAAATGAAAAAACTCATTGCGGAGTTAAACGATAAAATGGCAACAGAAGCAAGCTCTTTTGAAAAACTTAAAAGCTTTGCTGATAAAAAAGATTGGCTCAAGTCACATCTTACCGCAAGCTCATTCAAAACCTTTGACTCTCTTCCTGAAGCAATTGCAGACCAGTTTTTGGCTGACCGTGACCCACATGGAAACGTACAAGTATCCAGAATCGAAACTGAGAAACTTTTAGTGAGCATGGTTGAAACACAACTTGCAGAAATGAAGAAAAAAGGTTCTTACACAGGAACCTTTAGCTCATACACACACTTCTTTGGCTATGAAGGTCGTTGTGCCTTTCCAAGCAATTTCGATTCGGATTATTGCTATGCACTCGGCTATACCGCCTTTGTGCTCATTGCAAGTGGTTTAACGGGTTATCTCTCATCTGTGCAAAATCTCACCGCAGATGCAAAAGACTGGACAGCAGGTGGTATTCCACTCACTATGATGATGAATATGGAACAAAGACATGGAAGCAAAAAGCCAGTTATAAAAAAAGCCCTCGTTGAACTCGACGGCAAGCCATTTAAAACCTTTGCAAAAAATCGTGACAAATGGGCACTTAAAACAAGTTACCTCTTCCCCGGTGCTATCCAGTACTATGGTCCGAGTGAAGTTTGCGATACCACAACAAAAACACTTTTACTCGAACGTGGAAAAGGAAAGCCAACTGAGGTAGTAGTTGCCGATGCGCCAAAAGCTTCTGCAAAAACTAGTGCAAAAAAAACCACAGCAAAAACAAAGGCCACAAGCAAGGCAAAACCCGCAAAGACAAAAAAATAATTTTTTTTAATGTATAAAAAAATGAAAACGGCTTAGTCTTTCCTTTTGACTCTGCCGTTTTTTTTTGCTATATTTATCTTATAAAGGAAGGTACTATGAAACTCTATACAAAAAAACACGTTATTATAAGCTCTCTTGTTTCCGCAAGCCTTGCCTTTTTTTTTGCCTTCGTCTTTATCTTCCTTGGTCCAAGCTATAAAAAAGAGGGACAAACAATACAAACAAGCGAAAATACAAACTTTATAAACGAAACAAACACCCCTCCTTTTTCTACCATCCAGCAAAATCTTGTTGATTATACAGCAGGCTATACTATTGATGAGCAGCAAAATATTTTAGTATACGAAAACTTTAGCCCCGCAGTTGTAAATATAAGCACCGAAGTTATAAGCTATAGTTGGTTTAGCCAACCCTATCCAACAGAAGGCTCAAGTGGATCAGGTTCTATTATCGATGCAAGGGGATATGTCGTCACAAATCGCCACGTTGTTGCAAACGCGTATAAAATTTATGTTTCCCTTTCTGACGGTACGCAGTACGAAGGCAAGGTAATAGGTGTCGATGCACAAACAGATATTGCGGTTATAAAATTTGACCCACCAAAGAATATCAGTCTTAAAACTATCAGCTATGCAGATTCAAATAATCTTAAGGTAGGACAAAAAGTCATAGCCATAGGAAATCCCTTTGGCTTTGATCGAACGATGACAACGGGCATTATTTCAAGTCTCGGTCGCCCAATTCAAATCGATAAAAACATCATAATAAAAGACATGATACAAACCGACTCTGCGATAAACCCTGGAAATTCTGGCGGTCCCCTCCTCGACTCAAGTGGAAAAATGATCGGTATAAACACAATGATTTATTCGACTTCTGGAAGTTCTGCAGGAGTTGGTTTTGCGGTTCCAGTAAATACCGCCAAACGCATTGTCTCTGACATTATGCAATACGGCTATGTAAATCGTGGCAGTCTTAACGGCAGCTTTGTCGAGCTCAACGCCACAATAGCAAACTATGCAAATATTCCTATACAAAAGGGCTTGCTTGTTTCGGAGCTTCCCAAAAATAGCAACCTTGCCAAGGCAGGGATAAAGGCGGGAAATGAGGCAGTTCGCTATAACCGTTTTTCTTCTATCTTTTATATCGGGGGAGATATTATAACCGAAATAAATGGCACAGAAATCTCTTCCCTCGTTGACTTAAACACAGCCCTCGAGGAAAGCAGACCAGGTGATCTTGTACAAGTGGGCATTCAAAGGGGAAAGCAAAACCTCACGATTCCTGTAATCCTTTCTGAAACAACAACGAAATAACGGGAGGCTAAGAACGATGAGAGCCTTTGTAATTGATTCGCCTTACGAGCCTGCAGGAGACCAACCGCAAGCGATAAAAGCTTTAAGTCAGGGTTTTCTACGCGGTGATAGATACCAAACACTAAAGGGTGTTACCGGTTCAGGAAAAACCTTTACCATGGCAAAAATTATCGAGCAGGTTCAAAAAACAACGCTTATTATTAGCCACAATAAAACGCTCGCAGCACAACTCTATCGTGAATTTAAAAGTTTTTTTCCAAACAATGCTGTCGAATACTTTGTCTCCTATTATGATTATTATCAACCAGAAGCCTACGTCCCTGCGCGCGATCTCTACATAGAAAAGGACGCCTCCATAAACGACGAAATAGACCGCCTCAGACTCGCTGCTACCTACAGCCTCATGGAAAGGCGAGACGTCATCGTAATCGCAACCGTTTCCTGCATTTATGGTTTAGGTATGCCCGAAATGTATCGCGATATGCGAGTGCATATAGAAAAAAAACAAAGCCTAAGCCCCTCCACCTTTGCAAAAAACCTTATCAATTTACAATACGAGCGAAATGAAATTTTGGACCGCGGTCACTTTCGCATGCGAGGAGACGTCCTCGAAGTTTTCCCTGCCTATATGAGCGACGCCTATCGCATTGAACTCGACTGGGAAGAAGTAAGCAGAATTCGGCGATTCAACCCGCTTACTGGAGAAACAATCGAAGAACTCGATGAAGTGATAATCTACCCAGCAAAGCACTTTGTGGTTCCCCATGAAATGCTCATGAAGGCGCGAGATAAAATAAAAGCTGAGCTCGATGTACAGTATCAGTTTTTATTGAAAGAAGGAAAGATGCTAGAAGCTGAGCGCTTAAAAACAAGGACAAACTACGACTTGGAAATGCTTGCGGAGATGGGCTATTGTTCAGGCATAGAAAATTATTCTGCACCCATCGGAAATCGTCCCCCTGGTGTTCCTCCGGCAACCCTTTTGCATTATTTTCCCAAAGATTTTCTATGCTTTATCGACGAGTCTCACGTAACCGTAAGCCAAATAGGTGCCATGTATGAGGGCGACCGATCACGAAAACAAAACCTCATTGACTTTGGATTTCGCCTTCCCAGTGCCCTCGATAACCGTCCCTTAAAAATAGACGAATTTGAAAGTATGACAAATCAAGTTATCTATGTTTCCGCAACCCCTCGCCAACTCGAATACGATCGCAGCACGCAAATTGTCGAACAACTCATTCGACCAACCGGACTGCTCGACCCAATCGTCGAAGTGCATCCCAGCGAGGGGCAAATGAAACATATCTTTGGTGAAGTGCAAAAACGAATTGCAGCAAATGAGCGAAGTCTTGTCCTCACCCTCACAAAAAAAATGGCAGAAGACCTTACCGATTATCTAATCAGCCATGGTTTGAAGGTACGCTATATTCACAGTGAAGTAGAAACAATTGAACGGGTAGAAATTCTCAAGGGCTTACGAGCAGGAGAGTTTGACGTGCTTGTCGGTATTAACTTACTTCGAGAAGGTATAGATTTACCCGAAGTTTCTTTTATCGGCATCTTAGATGCAGATAAGATTGGTTTTTTACGCTCGACAACAAGTCTCATTCAAATTATTGGGAGGGCGGCACGAAACCAAGAAGGCCGCGTTGTAATGTATGCCGACCGCATGAGCGATGCTATGAAAGAAGCAATCGAAGAAACGCAAAGGCGACGGGAAATTCAAGAAGCCTTTAACAAAGAACACGGCATCACACCCACAACTATCTCCAAGGCAATTGAAGATATCTTGGTACGACAGATTGAAGAAGAAAAAGAAGTGGTTGAAACAGAGCTTTCTGTTTTGAAAAACTCTTTCAATATGCTCATACCAAAGGAGCGAAAAAAACTTATACGTGCCTTGGAAAAAGAAATGATGGATTGCGCCGAGCGTCTTGAATTTGAAAAAGCTGCCCTCATACGAGATGAAATAACAAAGCTTAAAGAAGAACACGATATTTAAACAAGGCTTCTAAAAATTATTCAGACAAAAGAATAGTAAGCGCATTTTCAAAGACATTTGAATCAATCATACCTTTTAAGTATGAGCGAATCAATTCTTGCAAGGGTTCGGGAAAGGCTTTCCAAAAAACTGTCGGCCAATCTTTTACCGCATTATGCAAAGCCCGATCTTCTTCTGGAGCGAGACTCCCATTACTGTAACTAATAAATTGAAACACCATTTCGAGCATGGCATCGATTGGGAAACCGTTCACCTGCCCCTCATGAACTAAACTCTCACCACTTCGAATATAATCAGCAACCTTTAATTCTTTTCGAGATGCTAAAACATCGGGAATCATTTGATTAACTATAATTTCTGTATCTTCATCGCTTAAATCAGGATTCTCTTTTTTCACCAAATCCCAAGCAAAATCTTTGAGGCTTTCTTGAAAACCAGCAATTGTTTGTGAAATAGAATCATTCATTGTTTTTGAAAGATTTTTTGCAAAGGCATTTAAGTCCAAAGAAGCAGAGCCAAGGTTACTCTTTCTTTTTTTTACCGCAGTTTCAATGACTTCTAATTCCTTTGCAGAGCAATGATTTAAAATATAATCTAAAACAGACATCATGTCGGACATAGTCTTCCTTTTGCCCTTTCTAAAAAATCTTTTTAAAAATGGCTTGACCTATACTATAACAAAGTTTATTATTTTTGTCATGCAAGTTTTATTAGCAGGAACAGGAACGAGCCATGGCATGCCGGTAATCAATTGTCTCTGTCCGCGCTGCACTTCAAAAGACCCAAAAGATAATCGACTGAGAACCTCCGCCTTTATTCGCGGGAAAAATGGTGAGAGCATTGTTATTGACATTGGGCCCGACTTTCGATCACAAGCACTTCGTTACGGGCTGCCCTCCCTTGATGCGGTTTTTATCACTCATAGCCATGCCGATCATCTTCATGGTCTCGATGATGTACGTATTTTTTCCCATACCTGTTCTTTTGCACAAAACCGAGCTGCAGATTGCGATACATTAAAGGTCTATGCCGATAGAAATACTATAAAAGATATAAAAAATCGTTTTTCCTATGTCTTTAAAAAAACGCAAGAAGGTGGCGGAAAACCACGTATTAGCTTAAAAAATGTCGAAGCCTATAAAGAAAAACCAGTCAAAATAGGAAATCTTAACATTCTTGCTATTCCTCTTGAACATGGCGATATTGGCACAACAGGATATAGAATAGAAGAAGATGATTTTTCTATAGCCTATCTCACAGATTGCAACGGT
>JAAZLA010000115.1 GCA_012799545.1 Treponema sp. | reverse complement strand
TTGGGCGTAAAGCAAGAATTAAGTGCACGTGAAGCCTTAGAAATAGGTATATAGGAGGTAGATATGGAAAACACGATTGAACAAACTCTTATGCAGGAAACCTCTTATGATATGGAAGACCAAAGCGATAAAATAACAGTTATCGATTTTAAAATGATTACCTTTTCTCTTTCAGGAAAGGATTATGCAATAGATATAATGAAGGTAAAGGAAATAGCAAAGGCTGGACATTTTACCTACGTGCCTAACACTTCTTCTTTTGTTCTCGGCGTACATAATCTTCGCGGAGACATTATTCCCATTATTGACTTGCGCATCTTTTTCAATATTCCTGTTGAAGAGCGAAAGGATGATGATTTAGAAAACCTCATTGTTGTGAGCGTTGGAGAACAATCTTTCGGTGTTGTAGTAGATCATATCGATAAGGTTGTTGGGATTCAACAGTCAAGCATTCAACCGCCGCATCCACTTTTTGGCGATATAAATATAAAATATATTTCGGGTGTTGTTGAAAATGCTAATCGCTTGTTTATTTTACTCGATATCGATCGCATTTTTGGATTACGACAGGCTCCTACTGTTGAAAGCGCTAAAGAGCAAGAGCATTTTTCTCCTGCACAAAAAACAATTGCAGATCATAAGCCTACACAAAAACAAGAAACCCCCGTTTTAGAACATAAAGCGAGCGACCTTGACTATAACTTCCTCGTTGAAGACCTTAAAGTGCGGAAAAGTTTTAATCTTTCTCTTATAAATGAAGCGTGGATCAAGTCGCGCTACATGAAATGGCTCGATGAGCGTGATGCAGAAAATATCCAATTTAATAGCGATGAAGATGCTGAGCTTTTTTTAAAACCCTTTGCATCGAAGTTTTCTCATGATTTTTGGGAAGAATCATATGCAGAGCAATTATATAAGGCCCTCCCCGAAAATACCGCAAAACAGATCACTGTTTGGAATCCAGGTTGTGGAAAAGGTCATGAATCTTTTTCTCTTGCCTGTGTTTTAAAAAAGAGATATCCAGAAGCACGAATTCGTATCTACGCACAAGATACAGATCTACTTGCCGTTTCGAGTGCACAAATGTTACGCGTTCCACAAAATCAAGCCGAAAGTTGGTATGCTCCTTTTTTAACAAAAACAGTTAGTGGCGAACATGTTTTTAATGCTGACATTACAGAAATGCTTTTTTTCGAATATCATGATATAACGCACAATAATGCGCTACCAAATGTAGATATAATTTTTTGTCGCGATGTCCTGTCCTATTTAGATAAAGAAAAGCAAGAGATAGTTTTGGAAGATTTTGAAGATAAATTGAAAGGTAATGGTGTTTTAATAATTGGTGACAATGAGGTGTTAACGAATTATGTTGATTGGCATAGTAAAGAGGTGGCATCAATTACGATGTACACAAAGTAACAAATAATATAAAATAATTTAAAGGGGAACATAATGAGAGTCGAGTATATTAATCCGTTTGTCGAAACTGCATACAGTATTT
>JAAZLA010000114.1 GCA_012799545.1 Treponema sp. | reverse complement strand
TCCAAAAGTTTACAAAATCCAAATAAACGTGAACCTTTGTTGGGTCAAAAGGAACTGAATCGTCTAGATGATGGTCGACATGAGTAATAGGTATTTTTCTAAAGCCTAGCTTAACTGAAAACTGGAGCAAGAAAAAATCACAAAGCACTGTACGCAAATAACAAAGCAATGCCCAGAGAGATTTAGGATTGAGTATAACGTAAAAGTAAGCACGTGCTACTGAAAATGTTTTTAGTGACGGGAACTCATCTTCTTCACATTTCATTCTTTATTTTCCAAAAATTTTTTTTGCAATTTGCACCGAAGCAAGGGCATCTTTTGCATAAAAATCAGCTCCTATTGTTTTTGCATAGTCTTCTGTAAGCACCGCGCCACCAACCATAATGGTAAATTTTCCTGCCATCTCTTTTTCTTTTTCGCGCAAAAGCTTAATTGTTTTTTCCATATTGAGTACTGTTGTTGTCATCAATGCACTCAAGCCAATAAGGCGGATATTTTTTTCGACAGCCAGATCACAAACGGTCTCTGCGCTCACATCTTTTCCTAAATCGAGCACCTCATAACCGTAGTTTTCTAGCATCGCTTTTACAATATTTTTTCCAATGTCATGAATATCGCCTTCCACAGTTGCGATTAAAATTGTCCCCTTTGCTTCATCCTGTATGCCCGTTTTTGCAAGTTCAGCCTTTATGAGACCAAAAGCCTTAGAAACAGTTTCAGCGCTCAAAAGGAGTTGCGGTAAAAACTTTTTTCCGCTTTCGTATTCTTTCCCAACAATATCCAAGGCAGGCACAATACAGCCATCGATTATATCAAGGGCTGTTTTCCCCTCATGCAATAATTTTTCTACACAAGACTCAGCCTTATCTACCTGCCCCTTTATGATAATTGTTTGTAAATCATCTTTTGCAAAAAGGCTTTTTTGTTCTGTTTCTTTAGACACAGAAAGGTCTTCTTTAGTTGCAGCTTTATTGGCTATACTCGAGGATATTTTTTGCGTACCGCTATAGGTTTCGATAAAATGCAAAGCCTTATCATCAAAGGCGGCAATGGTTCGGTAGGCATTAAAACTTGCCATCATTTCTTCGGACAGAGGATTGATAATACAAGCGTCCAAACCTGCATACAAGGCCATAGAAAAAAAAGCAGCGTTTATGATATCACGACGAGGAAGGCCGAAAGAAATATTGGAGACACCAAGTACTGTTTTTGCTCCGGGAATTTCTTTTTTAATAGCTTTAATTGCATCAAGGGTTACGAGGGCTTCTTCTTGCTGGCTACTTAGGGTTAGGGTTAAGCTATCGAATAAAATATCCTCTGCTCTGATACCGTATTTTTGCGCTTCTGCATAGATTTTTTTCGCAATAGAAAGCCTTCCTTCCACAGTGGATGGAATTCCATCTTCATCCAAGCAAAGAGCAACAACGAGGGCGCCGTATTTTTTTACAAGTGGAAAAACGTCGTCCATATTTTTTTGTTTTCCGTTTACAGAATTTACCAGAGGTTTTCCGTTATAGTAACGCAATGCATATTCCAAAACCTCTGGCTCACTTGAATCAAGCTGCAAAGGAGTCGCATAATTTTTTTGCAAAGCTGCCACAACTTCTTGCATTTTTTCTTTTTCGTCGAGCCCCGGAAGTCCCACGTTCACATCGAGGATATGACTGCCCGCTTGTATTTGATTTTCAGCTTCATCCAAAATATAGGACATATCATTTGAAAGAAGGGCTTCTTTAAGTTTTTTCTTTCCCGTAGGATTTATACGCTCCCCAATAATAACTGGACCCGTAGAGCCAAAACTATTATCGATGTAGACTGTTTTTTCAGCAGAGCAAAGTGAACTGCGGCGCCTTTGACTAGGTCTATTATTTTTGGGTATAGAAAAATGCTGCAAGTCTTGAACGAGCGCTGAGATATGCTCTGGCTTCGTGCCACAACAGCCGCCTAGAAGAGAAAACCCCATGGTTGCGATTTCTTTTTGCACCTTGGAAAATTCATTCGCCCCAACCTTGAAAATCGTTTGCCCTTTTTCAATGACCGGAAGTCCAGCATTTGGAAGGGAAACAAGGGGGAGGTTTGCATGTTCGAGAAAGAGCTTTGCTAAAGTTTTTGCCTCTTCAAGTGAGCCACCGCAATTGAAGCCAAGGGCATCAACGCCGAGCGATTCAAGATAGCAGACTGTCGTTTCTACATCGCTACCAGTGAGCGTTCGAAAATTTGACTGAAAGGTCATAAGAGCCACAATGGGAAGCGAAGTATTTTCTTTTACTGCAAGGATAGCCGCCTTCGCTTCATACAAATCGCTAAAGGTTTCTATAATAACTAGATCCGCTCCCGCCTTTTCTGCTGCAAGAGCTGACTCTTTAAAAGCCTCATAGGCTTCATCAAAGCTTAAACGACCCATTGGTGCGAGAAGTTGCCCCGTCGGCCCCATGTCGAGGGCAGCAAAGACTTCTTGCTTGAACCTTGACCTATCTCGTGCATCTATAAGCGAACGCAAATTTTCTATAGCAGCAGTCGTTGCCTCAGCTGCAGAAAAGGAAGCATCCTTGAGCTTTATGCCATTTGAACCAAAACTATTTGCGGTAAGAACATTGGCACCACTTGCAAGATAGGCTTCATGAATACCGCGTATTAAATCGGGTCTTTTGCTATTCAATTCTTCTGGAAGTAAATAATCTGTAAAACCAGAAGCTTGTATCATCGTACCCATCGCACCGTCAAAAATAATCGGCTGCGATTCTCTTAGAGATTTCTCTAAAAAAAGTCGAAAGTCTTGTTTCATATACTTGTCCTGCCTTTTTTAAACATGCGCTTCGGCATTTACCGCTTCCACGATATGCGAAATATTGTGCATAATCGCTGCAGTAATATCGGGTTTATTCATCGAATAAATATGAACACCGCGAATACCATTTGCAATCAAGTCGATAATTTGCTCAGTAGCATAGGCAATACCCGCTTGCATCATCGCCCCTGGATTATCTTGAAAGCGATCCACAAAGGCAAGCAGCTTTTGTGGCATATGTGCATTTGAAAGTGTAATCATTCGCTTTATTTGTTTTGCATTTGTGACGGGCATAATCCCTGCAAAAACAGGAAGCTTCATACCTTTAGATTGCATGCGATACAAAAAACTATAGAGAACCTCATTGTCAAAAAACATTTGAGTTGTTAAAAAATCAAGACCGGCATCAACCTTGTATTGCAAATGTTGCAAATCCTCCAAGCGATTTTCACTTTCAGGATGCCCTTCCGGATAACAGGCACCCCCTATACAAAAGTCAGCCTCTTTTTTAAGAATACGAACGAGGTCGGAGGCATAGGCGCAATCTCCCGGTAAATCTGAAGCATCCGCTCCCTGAGGATAATCGCCACGAAGCGCCAAAACATTTTCTATCTTTTTCTCTTTAAGCTCTCGAATAATAGACTGAATATCCGAAAATCCTGAGCCCACGCAAGTTAAATGTGCCAAAGACGGAATTTGTGTTTTTTCCTGCAAGCTCGATGCAAGTTCAGCTGTGTATGACCGCGTTGTTCCACCCGCCCCATAAGTTACACTAATAAAATCTGGATTTAATCCTCCTAAATCCAAGGCTGTCTGCATAACAGAGTCAAAATTTGCCTCTTGTTTTGGGGGAAATATTTCAAAGGAAATAAGAAGCTTTTTTTTATCTATAATTTTTGAAATTTTCATACTTTAAAATCCTCACCTTTTTTTATTGATTTTTTATTTT
>JAAZLA010000113.1 GCA_012799545.1 Treponema sp. | reverse complement strand
TTTTGATAGAGCTGCGTAAAAAGTTCGTATAAATCTATCCCACGCTCTTCGAGGTAGGATAGATGAAAATGTGAATCTCCAAACATGGGACTAGCCTAACAAAAAAAAGCAGAAAATTAAAGAGGGGATTTCTTGTAGTATTCAGCATTACAATAGAAGTTTTACGCTGTTTTATCGATGTTTTTTTTCCTTCCTCCACCCCTCGCCTTCATTCGGTTGACTAGAGGGCTTTTTTATGGTATAAAAAAATATTCACTTGGAGGTTAGAAGTGGTAAAAATTAGACTGAAAAAATTGGGCTCCAAAAAACGACCGTACTACCGAATCGTAGTACAAGATTCACGAGCACCAAGAAACGGCGCTTGCATCGAAGAAATCGGCATTTATCATCCTGTTGAAACAGAAGAAAAGCAAATTTCTTTCAATGAAGAGCGAGCAAAACATTGGTTAAGCGTTGGCGCACAACCAAGCGACACAGTACGAAAAATCTTTAACAAAAAGAATCTTACTGTAAGATAATAACTGAAGGAGTATGGGAATGGAAAAAGACCTTATTGAATACATGGCAAAATCCTTGGTCAGCGATCCCAGTGCTGTTTCAGTTCAAGAAGTAGAAGGCGAACGAGGTCCAGTTATTGAACTTCGAGTCGCAGCTGGTGACATTGGAAAAGTGATAGGTAAACAAGGACGCATCGCAAAGGCCCTACGTACCTTGCTCAGTGCTTCTTCTTCAAAAGAAGGGAGAAGATACAGCCTTGAAATCCTTGACTAATGAAACAAAGCATGAAAAAACCGAGCTCTGAGCAAAAAACTATGAATAAAAGCAAGGACTTGGTCATTGGTATTATCCGAGGGACCCATGGTTTATCGGGTACTATGAAAATCGAAAGTACTTCAGGCGAAATAGACCATTTTTTTTCGTTAAAAGAAGTACGCGTAAAAAAGGAAAACCATAGCAAAGAGTTCAAAGTGCTCTCTGTTTTTGGTGCAACGCCTCTTTTACTACAATTAGATGGCATTGAGTCACAAGAAGAAGCAAAAAAACTTGTTGGTTCAGAAATTCTTGTGCCACGCGATATGGCTTGCCCTCTGTATGAGGATGAGTACTATGTCGAAGACTTAAAAGAGTCGGCGCTTTTGTATCTTCCTTCAAACGAAGCAAATGCAAAAGATGCGTCCACGGAACTGGATAGAAATACCCCCATACTTGTTGGGTACATCACAGACGTAGTGGAAGGCGGTTCGGGTCAGCTTTTAGAAGTTGCCTTAACCGAAAGTGTGAACCTTTTAATGCAAAAACCAAAGGATACTGAAAAAACGCAAAAGGTATTTATACCCTTTCGTAAAGAATTTATCGGAACGGTAGATATTGCAAAAAAAGAAGTTCAACTGATGCACCTCTGGATTTTGGAATAAACCAGGAGTTATACATGGCCTATTCTATAAAATTTCATGTGCTGACCTTATTTCCCGAGATACCACGAGCCTTTTTTACCAGCTCAATCATGGCAAAGGCGGTTCAAAAGGAAATCATTGCCTACGATCTTGTAAACATAAGGGATTTTGCCCTTGATGCACATAAAACATGTGATGACAGTCCCTATGGTGGCGGTGCAGGTCAATTATTGCTTGCAGAACCCATCGAAAAAGCGCTTTATTCACTAAAGCTACGAAAAAAACGCGTTATATATATGACGCCGAGTGGAAAACCATTCACTCAAAACTATGCAAAGGAATTGAGCAAAGAAAAAAACCTTGTGATTCTTTGTGGCAGATACGAGGGCATAGACCAAAGAATTATCGACAGCTATGTAGATGACGAAATTTCGATTGGTGATTATGTGCTTTCAAGCGGAGAAGTGGCGGCAAACGTCCTTATCGATGCAGTCTATAGACTCGTCGACGGAGTGATACGCCAAGAATCGCTTGAGGAAGAAAGTTATACAAACAATCTTCTTGAGTATCCGCAGTATACACGGCCAGAAGTGTTTAATGATATGAGGGTCCCAGAAGTCTTACTTTCGGGGCATCATAAAAATATCGCCCAGTGGCGACAAAAAATGCGGCTTATAAAAACACTGAAAAACAGGCCAGACCTTATAGCAAAGGCGCGATCTGAGGGTTGTTTAAGCAAAGAAGACGAGAAAATGATTGAGCAAATATACATAGGAGAACAAGATGGACCTAATAAAAACAATTGAAGAATCACAAAAAAAAGAAAGCCTTGACGGTTTCAAAGTTGGTGATACAGTAAAAGTACACTTTAAAATTGTTGAAGGAAAAAACGAGCGAATTCAGATTTTCGAAGGTCTCGTTATTTGCTTCAAAAACTCAGGCTTGAGACGAACCTTTACTGTAAGAAAAAACTCTTATGGTGTTGGTGTAGAGCGAATCTTCCCTCTACACTCACCACGAGTTGCACGAGTAGAATTGGTACGACCAGGTAAGGTTCGCCGTGCAAAACTCTATTATATCCGTAAAAAAATTGGTAAGGCTGCAAAAATTAAAGAGCTTATTATCAAAAAATCTGATCGTGTTAAAGCAGCAAAATAGGCTCATACAGACAGCAATCGTGATACAATCACTTTAAAAAAATGTGCTAGTAATACAGCACATTTTTTTTTATACTTATAGCTAATGAGAAATATAGGAATAGAAAATAAAAACCCATATAGCGCTCAAGACTATCAAAACCCCAACACAAAGGTAGTTTTTGTGCGTGTTCTTAAATCTCTTGGCAACAATCGCTATGAAGTCAGCTTTCTAGGGGAGAGAACTGAATTGTATTCTAAAAAAACGCTCGAAGTCGGAGAAACATTTAAAGCACGTGGTTTTGCAAAAAACGGAAAGCCTTTTTTAGAGATTATTGAAGAAAAAAATGCCATTATAGAAAGCTTTGGGGACAAAGATATACTTTCAAAACTCGGCATCCCGACAGATAGGCTCTCAGACCTGATGCTTTCCTTTTTTAAAAGCCTCGGTATAAAAATAAATACGACCGATTTACAAAAAGCCCGTGCTTTGGCAGAGCTTTTTGATCAAAATAAAGAAGAAGTTGCTGAAATAGCCCTATTTCTACTTGATAAGGGCATTGAACCGAGCAAAGAACTACTCGCGTCTTTACTCTCTCAATTTTTATTGGAAATAAAGGATACCGAAGAAAAAGAAAACTTTTTTAAGGCAACAAATCATATTAAAACCAGTGCAGATCACTGGCTTATTCTTCCTTTAGAATCCTTTCAAGACGAAAACGCAGAAAACAGAGAAGGCAGAGAAAATACAGGCCTCGTTAAAATCCTTATAAATACAGACTTACATGTGACCAAGAAACTCAGTCTTTTTTATTTAAAAAATGGACAAAAAGTATTTATTGTGTTAGATTATAACTATGAAAATGGAGAAAATAAAGCAAAGACTCTAGACTTTTGTTTAGAGCCGCCTATAGATAGCTTAAAGGAAAAAATATTTTCTTCAAAAATCGGAGCGCTTTTAGCACCATATGCGAGCGTTCACGTGCGATACAATAAAAACCTTCCCGAAGAACGGTTTTTTATACTTGATACCATTCAAAAAAACTTTGAGGGCTGGGCATGAGAAAAACCGCTACGGCTCTTTTATACACAAAAAATACAAGAGCCCCAGTAATAACTGCCCAAGGCAAGGGAGAAATAGCGGAGCAAATACTAAAAATAGCAAAAGAGCACGAGGTAAGGATTATAAAAGACATCGAAACAGCTTCGATTCTTTCGTTAGTAGAAATAGGTGAATGTATTCCGATAGAAACCTATGAAATAATAGCAAAATTACTAGCATTTATAGAAAAAAGTATATAAAAAGGACAAAAGGATGACGAGAATTTATAGCAATGAATTGAAAGAGGGAATTATTTATTCGGCACCACTTTTTTTTGACGACGGCGTAAATATGTTTTTAGCAAAACGAAGATCCATCAAAAAATATCATATAGATATTCTAAAAAAATGGTCTATTCCCTTTATTATTACCTATGGTACTGTAATAGACGACGAAAATGCGGCTCTACACCATGAAGATGGCACAGAACTCGAAGAAATAGAACCCTTAGAAGAAGAACTTATGGAATTGCAAGAGGAAGAAGAGAAAAAAAAACACATGCCAGCTACTTTCTCCGTCCAGTATTTAAACCGTATTGTTCAAAACTTCTCGAAAAACAGATCGTATGTACTAAAAAAAATACGCTCTCTTGAAGAATCACTAAAACAGATTTTTATATCCATACAAAAAGGAGAAACGGTAGCCAGAACTGAGGTTGAATCTATTACAGAAAGTCTTACAGAACTTGTCAAGGATTTTCCTTCAGAAACTTTGAATATTATAATATCAATGAATTTTGATTCTACCTATGAAATAAAGGCAATAATTGCAAGCATTATCGGAATTCTCATAGCAAAAAACCTTGATATGCAAAAAAAAGATAGAGCCAATCTTCTTGTCGCAAGTCTTTTACATGATATCGGTATGCGTGGTGTTTCAAAAGATATTACTGAAAAACAAACAAAACTAACACGCCAAGAATTTGAACTGCTTAAACTACACTTATTAAAATCCGCACGACTAACAAGCGAGCATCTTTACTATCCAAAAGAAGTTGGAGAAATAATTATGCAGCATCACGAACGCTTTGATGGCTCAGGTTACCCTGAGGGTCTAGAAGGTGAAGCCATTCACCTTTCTGCACGTGTTTTATCCCTCACAGATAGTTTTTCTGCAATGATTTGTCGTACAGGCTACGGAAAACCTTTGAGCGGCTATGAAACGATGAAAGAGCTTTCTCAGCGGTCTGATAAAAAATTTGATCCAAAAATCCTAAAAAGTTTTATTGCTATTTTAGGCTATTATCCTGTGGGTAGCTATGTCTTATTGAATAGCAAACATTTTGCCCTTGTTATAGAAGCAAATGAAACTTTTCCATATCAACCAAGGGTACAAATATTGAGCAAATCCAGCGAGAATGATGCAAAAATAAACATAGGTGATATTATCAATTTGCAGGATTATCCACAGCTTTCGATCGTAAGTCAAATACAAAATGCAGAAGCTTAAGAGTACTCCACTCTCGACGAGCGAAAAGGGGAAAAAAGGCGAAGAAAGGGCAGTCCGCTATCTAGTAGAAAAAAACTACGAAATTCTTGAGCAAAATTGGCGGACAAGAAAGGGTGAAATTGATATAATAGCAAAGCAAGATGAATGCATCATCTTTGTAGAAGTAAAGACTATTCCAAAGGGAAATATCGATACACTTAGTAGACTTTTAGATAAGCAAAAGCAAGAAAAGATTCTAAAAACGGCTAAATATTACTTGGAAAACAATCGACAATATAGTAACTACTACATTCGGTTTGATGTACTTGTAATGGGACTTGCAAGTCTTGAAGAGGTTTATCATATCGAAAATGCCTTTTTGGAGTAAGAATGAACGCAAAGAGAAAGAAGAAAGCTGCGAGCAAAGACGAAAAACAAATACAAGAATATAGAGATAAGATAAATGACTCCTACTATATCGAATCGGCTATAGCGCGGATCGCTTTACTTCTAAGTAAAAATCTCGTAGAAAATGCAATTCTAGAAAGGAAACACAATGGCTAAAAAAAACAAAAGAAAATGGCAAAACCGTTCTAAGCAGGGAAATCAGCAAGAAAAAACAAACCAAAACACAGAAGGAAAAAATAAAACCTCAGATCCCCGCGAAAGAGTACTCCCAGAAATAAAACTGGAGCATTTTACCTGCTCCTTTTGCCAAAAAGAAATTCAAGATCTACCCTCTGCTTTAAGCGACAAAACAAGTGGTGAACCAGTTCATTTTGACTGCGTCCTCGAGCACTTAAAAGAAAGCGAAGAAATAGGAGAAAATGAAAAACTTTTTTACATAGGAAAGGGAAATTTTGCTATTGCCTATTTTGAAAATCCACATGACCTACGAAAATTTGAAATACGAAAATTGATCGAATGGGAAAATAAAGAAAAAGAGCTTACATGGCGAAATGATATATCGGATTTATATAGCACGATAGAATAAATAAAAAAAGCTGTTTCGCTAAGGAAACAGCTTTTTTTATGCCGGGAACCAGAATCGAACTGGCACGGCCTTTAACAGCCGAGGGATTTTAAGTCCCTTGTGTCTACCTATTCCACCATCCCGGCAAGTAATAGCTTTGTAATAGAGATAATAATATCGTAATTTAGGCTTTTGGTCAATAGAAAGCAAATTAAAACCTGCTTAAAAAAGCTTGTGTTCTTTTATTCTTTGGCTTGGTAATAAGGCTTTGCGCAAGACCTTGCTCGACGATGAGCCCTTGGTCCATAAAAAGCGCATTGTCGCATAGATCACGTGCAAAGGCTATTTCGTGGGTTACCACTATCATTGTCATTTTTTCATCGGCGAGGGAGCGAATAACCTTTAGGATTTCTCCCGTAAGTTCGGGATCAAGGGCGCTCGTCGGCTCATCGAAGCAAAGCACTTCGGGCTCGAGGGCAAGCGCTCGTGCGATTGAAACACGTTGCATCTGCCCCCCAGAAAGCTCACAAGGATAGGAATGTATTTTTTCCTCTAGGCTCATTTTTTTTAATAGCGCAAGGGAGTTTTCTGTTGCCTCTTCAGGGCTTTTTTTAAGCACTTGAATTTGTGCCTCATTTACATTTTGCAAAACCGTAAAATGCGGAAAGAGATTAAAGTTTTGAAAAACCAAGCCTACTTTTAAGGCAATATCTCGCATCTCCTCTTTTGAAGCATAAACAGGCTTTAGCTGTCCCTTTTCCATTTGATTCGATACAAGGGTTTGCCCACAAATGCGAATAAGTCCGCTCGAAACTCTTTCCAATTGCGTAATACAACGAAGCAAGGTCGACTTGCCTGAACCAGAAGGGCCGATAATACCAAGCACTTCTCCCTTATGTACATTGAAAGAAATATCTTTAATAACTTCGAGACCTGAAAATGATTTTTGTAGATGTTCTACAGCTATAATTTCTGTACACATGAAAAGTCCTATCGATAATAATCTAATTTTTTTTCTAAGCGCGCAAAGCCCGCAGAAACCGCCCAGTTCATAATAAAATAAAACACCCCGGCTATAAAAATAGGCATGGTAGAGAATTGCTTACTCGCTGCATTTTGTGCAACGCGAAAAAGCTCTGCAACGCCAATCACCTGTGCAAGGGCGGTGTCTTTTACAAGCGTTACAACCTCGTTTCCCGTTGCAGGTAAAATACGCTTTACCACCTGTGGTAAAATTATTCTAAAAAAACCTTGCTTTTTTGTTAAGCCCAAAACCTTAGCCGCTTCGTATTGCCCTTGCGGAATAGATTGAATGCCCCCTCTATAAATTTCTGCAAAGTAGCACGCGTAGTTTAGAGAAAAGGCAACTATCACCGCTGTAAAACGATCATATGAAAGTTTAAAAAGATAATAGGGGGCAAAGTAGACAAAAATGAGCTGTAGAATAAGCGGGGTGCCGCGCACGATCAAAAGCAAAACACCGATGGGAGAACTGATAAGCTTTGTTTTTGAAAGTCTCCCGACCGCGATAATGAGCCCAAGGGGAAGTGAAAACAAAAGTGTCAAAAAGAAGATTTCCAATGATGTGACTGTCCCCTTGAGCATTGTTACTAATAATGAATTCATATAAATCTTCCTAGAATTACGAAAAACAAGCTCCGCAGTTTTTCAATTTTTTTAGA
>JAAZLA010000112.1 GCA_012799545.1 Treponema sp. | reverse complement strand
TTGGAGATGAGGGGACTTGAACCCCTTACCTCTTGCATGCCATGCAAGCGCTCTAGCCAGATGAGCTACACCCCCAAGGTTTTTTAGTATAGCAAGTTTTGGCGCAGGCTGTCAACATTGTCTTTATTCACAGCCTATACCAAGCTTGTTTTTATCGGGTCATTTTTCTATACACGGTTTTATGAGGGCGGTCTGCTTCGGCTCCAAGTTCTTTTCGGCGCCACTCGGCATAGTCGCTCCAGTTTCCTTCAAACCATCGCACTTCGCTATTGTTTTCAAATGCAAGAATATGTGTACAAATCCTGTCCAAAAACCAGCGGTCGTGGCTTATCACCATGGCGCAACCGGCAAAACTTTCTATCGCTTCTTCGAGAGCACGCATTGTGGTAACGTCGAGGTCGTTTGTCGGCTCGTCTAGCAACAAGAGGTTTGCTCCTTGTTTGAGCATCATTGCAAGGTTGAGGCGGTTACGCTCTCCTCCCGAAAGAACGCCTACTTTTTTTTGTTGGTCGCTTCCAGAAAAATTAAACCAAGAGCAATAGGCTCGTGAATTTACTTCACGAATAGCTCCGTTGAGTGCCCGTCCTTTTTCGTCCACCGCACCAAGTTTGATAATATCAAGTCCATCCGAGAGTTGTTCCCAGACGGTTTTTTCTGGGTCCAGGAGGCTTCTCATTTGGTCTACATAGGTCAGCTTTACGCTCTCGCCAACGCGAAGTTCTCCGGCATCTGGTTTTTCACCGCCTTCTGTACCATCGAGTCGCTCCACTGTTTGTCCCGCGGCATCTGCGATGAGGCGAAAGAGCGTTGTTTTACCTGCTCCGTTTGGGCCAACAATTCCAACAATTGCACCAGCAGGAACAGTAAACGATAGATTGTCAAATAAAAGTCTCTCCCCATAGCCCTTTGTAAGGTCTTTTGCTTCAACAACGAGGTTTCCAAGTCGCGGTCCTGCAGGTATTGTTATTTTTGTATCTCGCAGTTTTTCTCGGCCAGATTCATTCAATAATTGCTCATACTTTGTTATATGTTCTTTATGTTTTGCCTGTCTTCCCTTGGGAGTCATCTGTATCCAGTCAAGTTCTTTTTGAAGCGCCTTTTGCCTATCGCTCTCGCCTTTTTCTTCAAGGGCAAGTCTTTGCTTTTTTTGCTCAAGCCAACCTGAGTAATTTCCTTTGTAAGGAAATCCTTCGCCGCGATCCAGTTCAAGTATCCAACCAGCAACATTGTCTAAAAAATAACGGTCGTGGGTAATGGCTATAATGGTTCCAGGGAAGCTTTGTAAATGGCGTTCCAGCCAGGCAACAGTTTCTGCATCGAGGTGGTTTGTCGGTTCATCAAGAAGTAAAATATCTGGTTTTTGTAAGAGAAGGCGACAGAGGGCAACTCGTCTTTTTTCTCCTCCAGAAAGTACATCAACACTTTGCTCGGGTGGTGGACAGCGAAGGGCATCCATCGCAAGTTCAAGGTTTGCATCCAAGTTCCAGGCATCGAGGGCATCGAGTTTTTCTTGTATGTCGGCTTGACGATTGCATAGTTTATCAAAGTCGGCATCGGGGTCGCCAAAGGCTTCATTTACTTCATCAAATTCTTGTAGTAGATCTGTTATCTCTTTTACACCCTCTGAAACAATTTCTTTAACTGTCTTGCCTTTTTCCAACTCAGGCTCTTGTTCAAGATAGCCTATGGTATAACCAGGGCTTACATGTGTTTCGCCAACAAAGTCGGTATCGACACCTGCAAGTATTTTTAAAAGGCTAGACTTTCCAGATCCGTTTTCACCAACGACGCCTATCTTTGCGCCGTAAAAGTAAGATATGCTCACATCTTTTAAAACTGTTTTTGTTCCATAGGTGCGAGAAACCCTATCCATCGAATAAATTATTTTTTTATCATCATATGTCTTTGCCATGGTTTCATTGTAGTAAAGAAGCAAAAAAGAAACAAGTAAAAAGGAGGGGCGTGAGGTTTATCGATACAGACAGGTTTTCAGCTCCAGATACATTAGCGAGCAAAAGTGTTTCGTAGGCTTTCTGCGCTATCTCCACGACAGAGGGCAGTAATAAAGGGACGACCAACCAAAACTTCACTTGCTCCCAAAAAGCTTGCTATCTCTACATCTCGTTGTTTTCGTATGCCGCCGTCTACCCATATTTCACCACAATAATTTCGCAACTCTCGCCCTCTTCGTGCAAGGAATTCTGCCGAGCTACCGATATCCGTTTCTACTCGCCCTCCATGATTCGATACCACCACAATGTCAGGACGCAGTTCTTTTACCAAATCCATATCAGCAGAGGTAAATACACCTTTTACCGCAAAGGGGAGACCTGCTTTTTTTTGCACTTCTTTCATTTGGCTTGCTGTCTTTTTTTCCAAGTTCACCAAGTTTCGCATCGTAAGAATATTATATGCATCTATATCAATACCAATGATTTCTGCTACAGGACTCGCCCACTCAATGCGCTCAAAAAGTATTTCGTTTGCATAGGGTTTCAAAAAAACAGCGGCCTTTGTTTTGGGTTTTTTCTCTTGCAGTTTTTGAATAGCTTGAATGCCAAACTGAAGTTTATCGTCAGGGGTGCCGTCGCCTATGCTTAAGCGAAAACCTGCCTTAAAAACAAACTCAGTTAAATCCTTGTAAAAGGCTTTTTCGTCATGGTAGCCCACATTTTGTAAGGCTCCCGTTATAGGAGCAAGGCGAACCTTTGCACGGGGGATTTTTTTCCTCTCCTTATCGCTAAAGGAGTCGAGAGAAAAACCGTCCCAAGCAGCACAGTTCAATACAAAGTTGCGGCTTTCAAAAACACCACCCATGCCAGGAAGCTCAGCTGTACAGCCCTTGCCCACACACACTTCACAAAAATGACATTTATAATTTGTTTTACTCGTCTTCATCTTTTTCTCCAAAGCAGGTTCCTACCTCTCTCGCAGCCTTTACCAATGGATGGGTTTTTTCCACCATTTTTATTTTCCCTGCAACTTCTTCCAAAGGAACTCCCAAAAGCCTTCCTTCTTGCATGGCAACCATTTTACCAAATTCTCCCCGATACAGCATATGTGCCGCTTCAACTCCCATTTGTGTCGCAAGAACGCGATCTGCCGAAACGGGAGTCCCTCCTCGTTGCAAATAACCCAAAACAGTTACGCGAGACTCCAAACCTGTCGCTTCTTCCAACTCTTGTGCAATCCTATACCCAATAGAATTTTTCATTTCTTTACGCGTTTTTTTAAAGGTTTTTTTATCCATCATGGATTCTTCTTTGTTCATTGCGCCTTCAGCTACAACGACAATCGAAAAAATTTTACCTTGTTTTTGTCTTTTTTTCAAATGCTTTGCAATGTTTTCTATATTATACGGAATTTCTGGAATCAATATAACATCGCCACCTCCAGCAATTCCTGCATAAAGGGCAAGCCAACCAGCCTTATGCCCCATTACTTCGATTACCATAATTCTATCATGACTATGCGCGGTTGTATGCAAGCGGTCTATTGCCTCTGTTGCAACCGAAACAGCGGTATGAAAACCAAAACTTGTATCTGTTAAAACCAAGTCATTATCGATTGTTTTTGGAAGACCGATTATATTCAACCCTGCTTTAGCCAAATGCGCGCCTGTTGTATTTGTTCCGTTTCCGCCTAACACAACAAGGGCATCGAGTTCCCATTTCTTATACTGAGCAAGAATTTTTTCCACATCGTTCATGCCTGTTTCAGGGTCAAACTCGAGTTTTTTGAAAGGACTTTCCCGAGACGTTCCGAGAATAGTCCCTCCGCGAGTCAATATACCTGAAACATCATCCAATAAAAGCTCATGCGCCATGCCGTCGATTAAGCCACGATATCCATGCTCTATTCCCAAGGCTTTCATACCATAGCTAGAAATTGCAGTTCGAACAACAGCTCGAATTGCGGCATTTAAGCCAGGAGCATCTCCCCCAGAGGTAAGAATTCCAAACTTTTCGACCTTATTTTTTCTCATACACATCCTAACTAAAAAATTTTAGAAACCAGAACTCTCACTACGCTCTATTTTATATCACTTTAACACAGCTTTAGCTCCACGTCTATTTAACGACTGGAATAATCAATAAAAATTTGCTAGTATATCGCTATGAAAAACTCATCGCTTCGGCACCTTTTTTTTTATTTTTTAGCCTTTTTTTTTAGCCTTTCTCTTTTCGCCCAAACAAATCAAAATGCTTTGTATGAACAAGTCCTTATCGGTACAAAAGAAGGACTCTTTCAGGTAAATAACTACCAAACACAAAGACTTTGGGCCGAAGCTGGCATCCATAAAATTATCTACACAGATCGCTATTATTTTTTAACAACTAAGGGTGTGTATGAAAGTAAAGATTTACAAAGCTTTACAAGCAAAAACACAGGGCTTCCTGCTCACTCTGTAAAAACAATAGAAAACGGAGAAAAAATATTTAGCCTTTTAAATGTAGACTTAAAAGATCTTGCAAGTCATCCTACAAAACCCGAAATTCTTGTAACCGCAACAAAGGATGCTGTCTATATTTCTAGAGATTCTGCTGAGTCATGGAAAAGCCTCGGTTCAAGCGCTCGAACAGCTGGTTGCAAATCGGTTGCCGTCTGTGACCTCCCTCGCTACAACTCTTCTGGCGCCATAACAGGAAGCGAGCTCATTGTCTTTATGTCCCACCCTATTTATGGGCTTTCGTATATCCAAGCAGATTCAGCAAATCCAAAATGGATTGATATAACCCGTGGTTTTGACAGCTTGCCAAATAATCCCCTCGTTGACGAAATAGCAGATATTTTACCCGTCGTTTCTATCGATGCAAACGGAAATCAAACAATAGATGTTTTTTTGAGCCAAAGTTTTATTCCACGGCTCTACTCCCTTGACTGGAAAAATAAAAAAGCAGTTCCACTTTGGAAGGGCGCTTTGGTAAATGCAAGTTTTGATTCCCTCGTCTATGAAAACGGTGCCCTGCACTTTTTAGAAATGGGTGGTTTTTCTACACTCAATATAGCAGAAAGCAAAATCCAAAAAAATACCGCCCAAACAAATCAATGGTTTCAAAGTATTCGTAATCAAAATCTTATTGCTGAAGCCGCTTTTTTTAAACACTCAAATGACCCAAGCCGTTCTGTTTCCCTCGATGAACTTTGGATGCTCTATCCGAACACTATAGCAAGCAGCTATAGCTATAAGGCGAGCGGAAAAAAAAGCCTCTACCTACCTGTAAATCAAATTACCGGTGCAGGTTTACAAAAACACATACAAACAATTGCTGACAATAAACTCAATTCCGTAGTTGTGGATATGAAAGACGACTATGGCATGCTTCGCTATAAATCAACAAAGCCTTCTATCATTGAAAAAAACGGCATAAGCCGACACGCCATCGACTTAGAAGACTTTGTAAATCCCCTGAAAGAAAAAGACATTTATCTAATCGCTCGCATTGTTGTTTTCAAAGATAAAAACCTCTACCAATGGCAGGGTGGAAAATACGCTGTTTGGGATTCTGCCCTAAAAAAACCATGGCAGGGCATCCGTGGCTATTCTGATATCCTCGATGAAAACGAAATAAAAACGGGAACACAAACAAACTACTACGATGAATTTTGGGTTGATCCCTATTCAGATGAAGTCTGGGAATACAATGTTGCAATTGCACAAGAATTGATAGAGCGCGGTTTTGACGAAATTCAGTTTGACTACATTCGCTTTCCTACTGACGGACTAAATCTTTCAAATGCAAGCTATCGTCATCACGAAAAAGATATGGACAAGGAAAGCGCCCTTCTTTCGTTTTTAAAGTATGCCCGAAGCAATATCCAAGCGCCCATCGGGATAGATATTTACGGTGCAAACGGTTGGTATAGAAGTGGCGCACGAACAGGACAAGATGTAGAGCTTATGGCACCCTATGTCGATGTTATTTGCCCTATGTTTTATCCAAGCCACTTTGAACAAAACTTTTTAGATTATAAACCAGCAGCAGAGCGCCCCTATCGCATTTATTATTTTGGAAGTTATAGAAATGCCGTCATTGCACGAAATCAAATCATCGTACGGCCTTGGCTACAAGCTTTTTATCTCGGTGTTTCTTATGACAAACTCTACTACGATAAAAACTATGTCAAACGGCAAGTCTTTGGCGTGCGCGATTCCATCCACAATGGCTATATGTACTGGAATAATAGCGGTCGATACGACGATATTGAACCAGATATTGACGATGATGAAGCCTACCCTTGGACGTATTGATTAGATTACCCTCATTTTTTAGGAGGTCCCTAGATGTTAGAAAATAAAACCTATATCCCTGAACAACCAATCGCAGCGATCGCAACACCCCTTGCACCAAGCGCCTTGGCTGTCATTCGTTGTACGGGAAAAGAAGTTATATCTCTTGTCGCAGCGATTTTTTCTCGCCCAGAAGCACTTCAAAAAGCAGCTGGAAATACAACGCTCTACGGCTGGATTGTCGACGGAGAAAAAAAAGTTGACGAAGTTATCCTTGCGGTCTACAGAGCTCCCAAAAGTTTCACCGGAGAAGACATGGTCGAAATTTTTTGCCATGGCGGTATCTCCGTTGTCCGTAGCATCTATGCGCTTTTACTCTCAAAGGGCTTTTCAGAAGCTGAGCGAGGTGAATTTTCTTTTCGCTCCTTTCTAAATGGAAAAACCGACCTCACAAAGGCAGAGGCAATTCGAGAAATTATAGAATCAAAAACACAAGACTCTTCAAGTCGTGCGGCAGGGCGCCTTTCTGGCTCCCTTTTTCAACAGCTCCTTGAAATTAAGAAAAAAATCCTCCATGTTCTCGCCTCCATCGAAGTTGAAATAGAATACCCAGAAGATGAAGAGACTTTTTTAGATGCCTTTAAACCAGAAGAGCTCAAAGAAATTCTCAATGAACTAGAAATTCTTTCCGAGTCTTGGTCTTGTGAAAAAATGTATCAAGAAGGAGCACGCCTTATACTTGCTGGAAAAACAAATGCTGGTAAATCGAGTCTTTTCAATGCAATCTTAAAAGAGGACCGTGCCATTGTCTCCGAGCAACACGGCACAACTCGTGACTGGCTTGAAAGCTTTATCTCCCTCGATGGCATTCCTGCACGACTTTTTGACACAGCTGGTTTGCGAGAGACAGAAGATCTCATCGAGCAAAAGGGCGTGCTCATGACCCAAGAACTCGCCAAAGACGCTGACCTTCTTCTCTACCTCGTCGATGGCTCTGTAGGAATAAGCCCGGAAGATAGTGCTTTTATAGAAGATTTTTTAACAAAACAAAGCTTTCCCTTGCTTTTAGTTCTCACAAAAAAAGATAAAACAGACACAAACCTCTTTGATATTATAAAAGCAATGGCAGCTTTAAAATTCAAACACCCAAACTCAATGGCCGATGCTCTTGAAATCGTACATATTTCAAGCAAAACAGGCGAGGGGATTTCTGAACTCAGCAAAAAGGCAAAAGCTCTTTTAAGCCAAAAACACGCAAGCCAAAGAAAACAAGCTGGACTTGGCTCACTACGACAAAAAAAAGCAGTCGATGAGGCGATAGAATCTATCACACATGCCCTAGAAGTCTATGAAGCAAACTACACCATCGACGCCCTCGCCCTGGATTTAGAAAACGCCCTCGAATCTCTCGCCATTATCACAGGCGAAGTAAGCGGAGATGATGTTCTCGACAGTGTTTTTTCGCATTTTTGTGTAGGAAAATAGCTTCCCCTTTGACTTATTGCCTTGAGATTGCTATAGTAAGTCTATGAATATTTTATCAGGAATTTCAGCGTCAAAGGGCCTTGCCATAGAAAAAGCGCACTTTATTGTCCAAGCAAAAAGAAAACAAGTAGAAAAAACAAAGATTTCTCAATCTGAAAAAGAAGCCGAATGGAAAAAATTCCAGAAAGCCTTGGAGCTCACTATTAAAGATTTTTCACTTCTCTTACAGACAAATAATCCTGATGAAAAAAAACTTATAGAAACCTATCTTCTCATGCTCAATGACCAAGAATTTATAAATCAAATAAAACTAAATTTCGACAACTCAAGCTACAACGTAGATTTTATTGTTGACAGCGTTGTAAACGAAAGCGCCTCTCTTTTACGCCATACCAACGACGAATACCTTTCACAACGAGCAGATGATATTCTCGA
>JAAZLA010000111.1 GCA_012799545.1 Treponema sp. | reverse complement strand
CTCACTTCGACAGGCAACTTTGCCGATGTCAATGGTCCCTACTCCCCCATCGATACAAAGAATGCCATCCTTATCGGTACAATCCGCATGGGATTTGGGCATTGTCGTATGGCTATGGCAATTGCCTCCGCTGCTCGGCACAAGGGCTTAACCCCCTACTGGCTCGATATGATGAGCTTTCCAGATAATGCCGCAAGTAAAACAATCCGGCAAATAGAAAACTGGTATAACCTTGGCTCTCGTCTTTCACAAAATTCCCAGTGGTTTAACCGAGTGTTTTGGGAGCGCATAACAAGTGATGCTGGCTTACGACTCTCTGGAGCCCTTCGCGATAAAACTATTTCGCAAATTTACGCACCGCTTTTTGTAAATGTCCCCAAGGGAATGCCCTTTGTCTCAACTCATCCCTGGGTCGGACACGGCTCTGTTGCAGCAGGCGTCGAAGGCGTCGTTACGATAATCCCCGACAACTACCCCCTCGCCTTTCATCTCGTAGAAGGCTCAGTTCATGCGGTGCAATCGCCCTCAGCCTACATGGGCTACCGTGCATTTATCTCCATGGGAGAGGATAATAATCTTGAGCATTGCCTTCCAAAAGAAGAGATTCGAGAAGTTGGCCACTATATAGACCATGAAATTGTTTCAAATATTGAATACGACTGCTCCTTACGTCTTGCTCGGCTTAAAAAAGGCTGTTCGAGACGCTTTTTACTCACCATGGGTGGGGCGGGAGCGCAGGTGCAAAAGTTTGCCGACATAGTGGGCGCAAGCAAGGATGCAATAAAAAATGAAAAAGCAACATTTTTTATCAATATGGGCGACCACAAAGGGCGTTGGGAAGCGCTCGAAGCTGAATTTAAGAAAGCAGGGATTTCTTATACACTTCACGATACATGGAAGGAAAGTCGCTCTTTTATAGATGAACACCGTGAAAAACCTGTTTTTGGAGTACATGTATTTTTACATGAAAACTTTTATGCAGCCGTCTATGCAACAAACCTCCTTATGAGGATAAGCGATGTAATGATTACAAAGCCCAGTGAGCTTTCTTTTTATCCGGTACCAAAGCTTTTTATTCAAAGAGTGGGACGACATGAGGCTTGGGGTGCAATTCGTGGTAGCGAAATAGGAGACGGCACAATTGAAACTGGTTCTGTAACAAGCATGCACCGCACTTTAAAACTCCTCATAGAGGATACTGACCTCATTGAGCTCTACTGCGACCATATCGTAAAAAATTATAAACAGGGTATTTACAACGGGGCATACAACACCGTCGACCTTGCCTTGGAACTGCAGGGGAGGTAATTTTTACGCATACAAGCAGGCTCTTGACAGGCTTCTCTCGTCTTTGCTATTATTAGCACTATGAAAGCAGCTCATGCACAAATAGAACAATCCAAATCTTCTCAAATGGTATACTTTTATTACTACTGGAATTCTCTTTATGCTTCGGAGCCTGCTTTTAAAATAGGTTTATAGTAACCTGTATTATAAAGGCAAAAATAACAGAACTCCGAATTCGGGGTTCTTTTTTTTTGTGTAAGCAGTATTTTGAAAAAAACTGAAGGAGTAAGTAAAATGATTATTGCATTAAAATCTGGCATTGCAAAAAGCGATGTGCAAAACTTTGTTTCAACGCTTGAGGGACAAGGTTTTCAAATCCACCTCTCTGAGGGAATCGACACAACAATTCTCGGGCTTGTAGGAGATACAAGTCGCTTAAGCGAGGAAAGTTTTAAGGCGCATCCCTTGGTTTCAAAGGTTGTGCGTGTGCAAGAGCCATACAAAAAGGCAAACAGAGCCTTTCATCCGGATAATACGATTATTTCTCTTCCAAGCGGAAAAACAGGCGGTATGGCTGACATCGGTTTTCCAAACTTTTCTGTGATGGCTGGTCCCTGCTCTGTCGAAAGCGAAGAGCAAATCATAGAAGTGGCAAAAACGGTACAAAGGTCGGGTGCTCGATTTTTACGAGGAGGAGCTTTTAAGCCACGCACTTCGCCCTATGCCTTTCAAGGTATGGGTGTGGAGGGAATCGACTTACTTTTGCAAGCAAAAAAAGAAACAGGTCTCCCCATCGTAACCGAGCTTATGGCAATAAATCAACTCGAAGTTTTTGAAAATGTTGATATTATACAGGTTGGCGCTCGCAATATGCAGAACTTTAACTTGCTCAAAGAACTCGGTCATTCAAAAAAGCCTATTTTACTTAAAAGAGGGCTTGCAAACACAGTAAAAGAATTGCTTATGTCAGCGGAATACATAATGGCAGGCGGCAATGAAAATATTATTTTATGTGAACGGGGCATTCGAAGTTTTGACAATTTTACCCGAAATGTGCTCGACCTTGCTGCGATTCCCTACCTAAAAAAAGTGAGTCATCTGCCAGTCATCGTAGACCCAAGCCACTCGACTGGGCTTGCTTGGATGGTTGAGTCTATGTCAAAGGCAGCCCTTGCAGCTGGTGCCGACGGCATAATCGTCGAAGTGCATAATTGCCCAGAATGTGCCCTCTGTGATGGAGAGCAATCCTTAAACCCAGTAGAGTTTGAAAACCTTATGCAAAAATTAACCAAGTATGCCGCAATTGAGGGACTCAATCTATGATGCAAAAAAAACAAGCTTGTGAAAAAAAAAGTGATTGCAAAAACAAGGATAAAAAAAACTCCACTGAAACAGCCTTTACCATAGGCTTTGTGGGGCTCGGTCTCATGGGTGGCTCCTTTGCCAAGGCAATTCAAAAAGCGCATCCCTCCTACCGTTTACTTGCTTATGACAAAAATCCTGACACCCTTGAAAAAGCAAAAAAACAAGGTCTCATCGCAGAGGGCTTTAGTAGCCAGCCTGAACTCATGCTCATCCACTGCGATCTGGTATATATCAATCTGTATCCAGGAATGGTTGCAGACTTTATTGTTGAACACGAGAAGGATTTTAAAAGCGCTGCCATCATAAGCGATATAAGTGGCGTAAAAACAAAGATAGCCGAAAAGCTGAGCTGCCTCAGCCGAAAAGATATAGCCATAGT
>JAAZLA010000110.1 GCA_012799545.1 Treponema sp. | reverse complement strand
TTTTTAATGTTTGGAAACCTCATCCGAGAAAGCGGTGTTTTAGAAAAACTTTCTCTTACCGCCCAAAACGAATTGTCAAACATCGTTACGATTTTACTCGGCATAACCGTTGGCGCTTCTATGAGGGCGGACAGCTTTTTGCGACCAGAAACCCTTCTCATCATGGCACTCGGTTTATTTGCCTTTGTTTTTAATACAGCCGGCGGTGTCCTCTTTGCAAAATTCATAAATCTCTTTTTGAAAAAGAAAATAAACCCCATGATTGGCGCCTGTGGCATTTCTGCCTTCCCTATGTCTAGCCGCGTTATTCAAAAAATGGCGCTCAAAGATGACCCAACAAATATTATTTTAATGCATGCAGTTAGTGCAAATGTTTCAGGACAACTTGGCTCCGTTGTTGCAGGGGGACTCGTTCTCGCACTCATACCTATTTTAATTGGAGGTTAATATGGACTTTCTTGCACTTCAAAAAAGTTTTTTACTTATGGGCATAGGAATGGCTGTTCTTTTTATTTTTATGGGCATTTTAATTCTAGTCGTTGACCTCACCGTAAAAGTCTTTAGAAAAAAAGATATACAATAAGCCTGAAGATATAATCCTCATTTAAAATAAAATGAATATAAGGAAATAACATGCATTTTGTTGCCCTCGATTTCGAAACAGGAGATTATGCGCCAAACTCAGCGATATCTATTGGCTTGGTAAAATACACAAATGGCAAAAAAACAGACGAGTATTATTCACTCATCTGTCCGCCAAAACTCTATATTCGCCCCGATTTTACCGAAATCCACGGGCTTCGAGTAAAAGACGTAGAAGATGCACCCCTTTTTTCCCAGATATGGGCAGCGGTAAAAGAATTTATTGGAGACTTTCCTGTCATCGCTCATAACGCAGGATTTGACATGGGCGTTCTCTGCGCCCTCATCGCCCATTACAAGCTCGACCTCCCCTCAATTCAATATTACGACTCCGTATTTATAGCACGCAAAACCTGGCCAGAATTAGCCTGCCATAAACTCACCTTTTTAGGACAAAACTTTGGAATTCAGTACGAAGCCCACAACGCCCTTGCCGACTCAGACACCTGCGCACAGATTATTGTAAAAGCCGCAGAAAAACAAGGCGCAAAAAAACTTGCAGATTTAAGCCCACGATACTATCAATTAAAAAAACTTTGGGAAAGAAAATTTGGATGAGGAGGGGGTGACCTCCCCCTCGCTTCAAACGTTTTTTGACAAAAACGGTTTTTCGCTCCCCCCCTTGAGAAAGAGAGGTTATAAAGGAAAAAATCTTTGCGACTTGATTACATAGCAAACTACTAGGAATATGTTATATTAGCTTAGATATGTATTATTTATTTGAAAGTAGGAGGAAGATATGGAAATCTATGATGCAATGCAAGAAAGGCGCAGTATTTATAATCTTGGAAAAAATAAAATTATTTCAGAGGGTCGAGTTCAAGAAATAGTTTCTTTTGCGCTGACACATGTACCCTCAGCATTTAATTCACAATCTGCTCGGGTTCTCCTTCTTTTTGGGGAAGAAAGCTCAAAGTTTTGGTCTCTTACTAAAGATGTTTTAGAAAAAATTGTACCGGCAGATGCCTTCGAAAAAACAAGGGAAAAACTGGACGGCTTTGATTCTGGATTTGGAACCCTGCTTTTTTTTGAAGATCAAAATGTTGTTAACAAACTGGCAAAAGATTTTTCACTGTATGCAGAACATTTTCCCTTGTGGTCTTTGCAATCGAGTGGTATGTTGCAGTATGCTATTTGGACGAGTCTCGCAAGTGAAGGTATAGGAGCTTCGCTTCAGCATTACAATCCGCTGGTGAATGAAGCTGTGCGCAAGACCTGGCAGATTCCAGAGTCTTGGAAGCTTTTATCGCAAATGCCTTTTGGTTCTGTAGAAGCAAAAGCTGATGAAAAAAAGACCCTTCCCTTAGATGAGCGACTTTGGATTCGAAAGTAAAGAGATAAAAGTATTTAGATAAATACCAAAATTATTGTAAAAGAGCTGTTTAAAATAAAAAAGCTATCGGTTTTAAATCGATAGCTTTTTTTAGTATTGCAAGCTTTTATTTATTTTGCTAAAAGTGCGTTCAAGCGTTTTACAAAATCTGCTGGGTCTTTGAGTTCCGCACCGCTTAAAAGAAGGGCTTGATCTAAAAGCACATTTGAAAGATTTTCTATAAAAGCTGTATCTTCAGTATCTTTCAGTTGTGCGACAAGGGCATGGTCTCCGTTTACTTCGAGGATGGGTTTTACTTCACTAAAGCCTGCTTGTCCCATGGCCTTCATCATTCGTTCCATTTGCAATGATGGATCATTTTCGTCAACAACAATACAAGAAGGGGAGTCTGACAAGCGTTTTGAAAGATGCACGTCTTTTACCTTGTCTCCAAGAGCTGTTTTTATTTTTTCAACAATGGGTTTAAATTCTTTTTCTTTTTTCTCAGCTTCTTTTTTATCGACTCCGAGCTCCTCATCACTTCCTGCGCGATTCGCAGCCTTTAGGTCGAAGTCTTTGTACTTCATCAAAGATGGAATTACAATGTCATCGATATCATCTGACATGATGAGAACCTCGATGCCTTTTGCCTTGTATGCTTCGAGAAGCGGTGATGAGCGAAGGTTTTTTTCATCACCACCGGTGATGTAGTAAATTGCTTTTTGATCGGGTTTCATTCTTTGCACATAGGCTGCAAAACTTGTCCACGCATTTTCTCCGGTTCCTTCTTCTGCGGTACTCTTAAATCTAATAATTTCGCTTAATTCTTCTCTATTTGCATAATCTGAATATAAACCTTCTTTTAGAGGTCGGTTGTATTGGCTTATAAAGGTATTCCATCTGTCAATTGCTTTTTGTTCTTCGTCGCTCAAGGATTCACCTTCAGAAAGAGCGGCTTTCTTTTCTAGAGCCTTGTCTGATGCTTCTGCATGTTTTTTAAATTCGCTTAAAAGCTTTTTTACACTTGCGGTTTTTATCGATGACAAAATTCTATTTTGCTGTAAAATTTCTCGACTTACGTTTAACGGAAGGTCTTCTGAGTCAATTATTCCTCGAACAAATCGAAGGTATGATGGGAGGAGTTCTCGGTCATCATCGGTAATAAAAACACGTTTCACATAGAGCTTTAAGCCGCTTTTATAGTCCGCTTGGTACATGTCAAAGGGAGCGGTTTCAGGAACGTAAAAGAGTGTTGTGTATTCTTGAGTTCCTTCAGCATGAGTGTGGATAGTTAGAAGCGGGTCATTGCTATCGTGGGCAATTGCTTTGTAGAATTCGTTATAGTCTTCTGTTTTGAGATCAGATTTTGAACGTTTCCAAAGCGCGCTTGCGCTATTGATTTGTTCGACTTTTGCTTCAGAAGAAGTTTCTTTACCTTTGTCGTCATATTGTTTTTGTTCAAAGTGTAAGAAGATAGGGAAGGCAATGTGGTCGTTGTATTTTTTTATAAGTTCTTCTATTTTCCAGCGTGAGGCATAGGAAGCGTCTTCATCTGTTAAGTACATAATAATGGCTGTTCCATTGCTTCCGTCTTTGTCAAAGCCGAGGTTTTTCGCTTTTTCAGAATCTTTTGCGACTTCTTCTATCTCGTAAGATTCTGTTCCATCGCTTGACCACAGGAGGATTTTTTCAGTTGCAGCTTTTTTTGTGATAACATCAATTTTTTTTGAAGTCATATAGGCCGAATAAAAACCAACACCAAATTGTCCGATAAGCGCAGAATCTTTTTTTGCTTCTTTTTCAAGGTTTTCTAAAAAAGCCTTTGTGCCAGAACGTGCAATTGTACCAAGGTTTGCATTTAAGTCTTCTTCGTCCATGCCGATACCGCTATCTTGTACGGTAATAGTTTTTTCTTTCTCATCGAATTTTATATCAATTCGTGGGTCAAAAACGATGGATTTGTAGTTTTCATCAGATAGGTTGAGATATTTTAATTTATCAAGGGCATCTGATGCATTGGAGATTATTTCTCGTAAAAAAATGTCTTTGTTTGAATACAAAGAGTGGATAATAAGTTTGAGAAGCTGTGAAACTTCTGTTTGGAATTGATACTTTGCCATTTTTTCCTCTTTTTCAAATATATTTTAATAACCTCGGTCTAAGGTCTATGCTTTAAAGGTAATAAAAAAAAGAAAAAAGGGCAATAATCGTTAAAAAAACTCAGCGTGAAAGCTCTTTTAAGTCGCTTCCAATTGATTTTGCAGCGATAGCCCCGTCACTTGCAGCTTTTACTATTTGCAAAAAGCCGCCAGTTGCATCCCCTGCAGCGTAAACTCCAGGGACATTTGTTCGCATTCCGTCATCGGTGAGTATGGTGCCGGCATTGGTTCCCTCGCCTGTTGCAAGTCCGAGTTTTGTTGCAAATTCGGATGCACCAGCTGTTCCGAGGGCGACAAAAAGACCTTGGAGATCGTGGCGCTGTATATTTCCTTCGCTGTCCTTTGTTTCAACTCCAGCGAGAACACTGACATTATCCTGATATTCTGTTCCGTATATTTGGCTTAGTTTATCAGTAATTAAGCGAACGCCTTCTGGAAGCGGAGAGTCTAAGAGGGTTTTTTCTATTTGTGGATCGCCGTTAGTAAAGAGTAGAATATCTTGGCTTAGATTATATAGATAGGAGAGTTCGCTCATCGCATAGGAGCCTGCGCCGAGGACGCCGACTGTTTTGTTTTTATAAAAAAAGCCGTCACAGGTCGCACAAAAGCTAATTCCCTTGCCATTAAAATCATCAAAGCCTGGAATGCGAAGTGTTTTTCTCTGCTTTCCTGTAGCAATAAGCAGTGATTTTGAAAGAAATTCTTGTTTTTTTTCGCCCTGTGTTGCAGAAATCTTAAAGCGATAGGGCTCTTCAAAAGTGGCTTCAACGGAGGTTACTTCGCAGGTAAAAATATCTATACCGAGTTGTTCTGCTTGCTTTATGCCTGTTTCAGATAGTTCTTTGCCGCTTATCGGTTTTTCAAGACCATAATAGTTTTCTATTTTTTCGGCTTTATCGAGTGCCCCAAAATCTTTTCCAATGATAAGCACTTCATAACGAGATCTTTTGAGATATAAGCCTGCGCTTATTCCCGCAGGTCCTTTGCCAATAATTATAACATCGAATCTATTCATGATTAAAAGTATACTTAAAAAGCAGTAAAAAGTAAGTAACAGACTCACCTCTTGTGGATGGCAATATATCGATTACATAAAAAATGTTTGAAACCTAAGAGAAAAAATGTTATAATCTTTCTATGAACGATCAATTATCACCTGAAATAGAAGCACTTTTGGCAGAAACCGCGAAGAAACCTTCTTTTGGTCTGTCTAAGATAGATGAGGATGAAAATCTCGGTTTTCAAAAAGAAAATAGTTGGGGTAGTCCAAAAATCGATGAAAAAAAAGATTCTCATTTAGAGGTCGACCTTTCTTTAACGGGATTTAAGCCTATTACTGAGTTTTTTTCTTCTGATTTAAATCCTGTCTTTTCTAACCCCAATTATTATAAAACAGCTCTTGCGGGTGAAACAGAAGCGGCGCAACGTTTTCATACTGTTTTGTCAAAATATCTTACATCAAAAGATCCAAAGGATCGATCTGTTTTTAGGCAACAGTTAAATACCTTGTACTGGGAACTTGTTCGCTCTATTGCCCCAAAGACAGTTTCTTTGACCATAGAAGAAGAGAAAAAAATGCTTTTGCGATTTGGACTTGTTCTGCCATCGCTTTTGACAAATGAGCAAAAAGATACCTTTGCAAGAGTTTTTTCAAAAAATAATACAGGAGAACCTGTGTATTATGTGGATGAATGGTTTCGAGATATTGGAAATGGGAAAATGACCCCTTCTGCAACGGATGAAGTTCGTCCAATAAAAAAGGGTTCTGGAGGAGGAAGCGCTGAGGCACAACGATTAAGGCAGTTAATAGCGAAAAATGACGGAAAATTACAGACAGCAGAGCGTATGTTGACGGCGAGAGAGAGAGAAAGATCTATGCTTGAGATAGAACTAAAATCAAAAGTAGATAAATTTTGTGAGCATCCTTCATATGGAAATGATATTCATAAAGGCTTTTTAACAGAAGCCCAAAAAAAATTGGTTCCGAGTATTGGGGAAGACTTAAAAAACTTGTTGAAAATAGATCGAGAAATTCAATCTTATTTTGAAGAATACACAGATGCGAAGGAAGTTGCAGAATCCTTAGAAGTAAAGATACAAGCTATGCCTGAAGATTGTGAAGTAAATACAAGTGATATTTTACAAGAGATAGATACTGTTCGACAAATGGCTAAAATGACGGTTGGACGTCAAGGTAATCATTTCCCTCTGTTAACAAGAGAGTTTTTTCATTGTATGCCACGACAGACAGGATATAGAGAAAATGTGATAGATTTAATGGCAAAAATTGAATCCATTGACCCAGGAGCCTTTTGTAGGGTGCATAAAAACAACCAAAATAGAATAGTGCCCTATGTTCTTTTGGTTCCAACTTACGGGGATTCTGGAATGTGTTGGGAACCCTTCGACCGCTATAATCGTGTTACAAGTCGAGGTCGCATTGTTGTGCCAATGTATCCAAGAAATCTTGAAATAGCATTATTGACAGCCGTAGCTGATTTGCGCTGGCAAGTGGCAAAGGAAAAAGCCTCATATTATTGGATGGAAGAGGGCTTGACGGGGCAGTATTACCAATGGTTTTATACCCAAAAACTTAAAGGTGATGTAAAAGAGTATTTTATAAATGATTATATTTTATGGATGACAAAGGAAAGCGAAGGTGTGCAAAGGCTTGAAAAAGAAGTTCGTGGCGTTTTTTGGCGTCATATGCCATTTTCTCAAGAAATAAAAGAAAAATTGCGAACGAGAAGTTTAGTATATCAAGAATTGTATCAGCGAGACTTAAACCGTGCTATGTCTGATGGATATTGATGTTTTGTTTTATTCTACGAAGTCTTAGTCTCTTGGTTTATGTCTTTTTTTAGACTTAAAAAGCGGGTCGAGTTTGTCCTCTAAATTCCATTTCCGAACAACAAAAATGGTGAGTTTTTGATACACAAAGAGCGAAAGAAATATAGCTAGCATTAAAACGAGGGGGAGGAAGTTTACTATCCGTTCTTTTAAAAGGAGGGAGCCGACAAGAATAAGTAGTATTAAAATAACGAGTGTTAGGACGATAGATACAATTGTTCCAAGCAAGATAAAAATGATTGTTCTTTGTTTATTTGTCATTTGGGTTCCTTTCCTGTTTTTTCTTTTCTTTTAGAATCGTAAGAAAAAATGAAATTAAAAGTAAAATACCACAAATAAGCACGGACATATCTGCGATATTGAAGGTTGGCCACCTTTCAAAGCCAAAAATCCCATAAAATTTTACATCGATAAAGTCAACGACGCCGTTTGGTCTAAAAAATCGATCAAAAAGATTTCCAAGACCGCCTCCGATGATGCCAGCAATCGTCCAGCGTTGAAAGGGGGAGAAATCGTTGTTTTTAAAATAGGTAAAAACAACAAAGCAAAGAACAATCAAAGGGAGGAAGGCAAAGAGGATTTGCCGTGCGGAATCTTGAAAAGAGCTTCCAAGGCTAAATGCAATTCCCTTGTTGGTTACGTGAATTATACGAAAAAAGTCGCCAAAGAGAGAAAAACCGACCGAGTTGAGAGGGATATTTTTCTCTATGAGCAATTTTGTCCCTTGATCGAGGAGAAAAAGCAGTATTGTAAGGCTGAAGGGGAGACTTTTTGTAAAAGAGGCCTTCTTTTTTTTAAAGTCTATCTGAACGAATTCTTCCATAATGTCATAATACTACAATACAACGCTTTTTTTTGCAAGATGAGGATTTCGTTCAATATTTACAAGGCTGTCTTATGCAAAGCGAGACATCATTGTATGTAAGCCGCCGCCGTTTGTTACATTTGTGTAGCCTAAACCTTTGAGGATGCGTACTCCATAAGATGAACGAGCTCCAGAAGCGCAGTATAGAATAATTTCTCTATTAAAATCATTCTTTGTAATTACTGGTATCTTTTCTTCTAAACTATCAAGATCAGCGTGAATAGCACCAGGAACAGCACCCATTTTAAATTCCATGGGAGTTCGCACATCTATAATGAGCGGACCTTCTGTTTTTTCCACAGCTGTATTTACTTCTGATGCTTTTTTCTCATGGCTTTCGCTACTTTTTTGTATTGATTTTTTTTCAACTGCGTGCAACCCAACTCGTAGTTTTTCAAAGGGCTTTGCGCGCTCTTGTCTTTCAAGTGAAATATATCCGCCAGAAAGGTTCAGTACATTGCTGTATCCCTTCGTTAAAAGCATGCGAGTTAAGATATGGCCTTTTTGTCCATCTTCAGAAATAACAAGCAAGGCGCTGTCTTTTGGAAGGCTGTCGAGACTTTCTTGAATTTGTCCTTGGCTTAGGTTATTTGTTTGTGAGAGATGGGCTCGAGAATAACTGATAGGGTCTCGAATATCAAAAATAATAGGATTTTTTGCCAAAACCCATTCTTCAAGGTTTTGTGCAAGTATAGAGGGGCTAAAACCGATGCGGTGGTTTTCAGCAACAAAGGCTGCCATTTGTTCAGGCCCGTTGGGGCTATTGAAAGGGGGAGCATAGGCAAGATCAAGTTCTCCCAGCTCTTCGAGCTTTAATTTTCCTGCAATTGCGGTCGCTATAACATCGAGTCTTTTGTCGACACCAACTCTTCCTGCCGCCTGGGCGCCGAGAATTCTTCCATCGGTTTTATCGAAGATGAGCATAAGGCTTACTCTAAAAGCGCCCGGATAATAGCTTGTATGACTTGATTTATGTACAACGATTGCATCGGCGTTAAAGCCTGCTTCTTTTGCCTGTTTTAAGCTAAGCCCAGTTGAACCTGCATGGGCTTTGAAAACTTTTACTATGGATGAAACAGCAGAGCCCTTATAGCGTTTTTTCCCGCCGAGGGCATTTTCTGCGGCTATTCTTCCTTGTCGATTTGCCGGACCTGCGAGGGGGACTCTTTGTTTTTTTTGCGATATAGTGTTTGTGATTTCATTCATATCGCCCGCTGCAAAAATAGCTTCATCGTTTGTTTGTAAAAACTCATCAACTAAAAGTCCACCTGTTTCGCCTATTGCTAAGCCGGCATCTTTTGCCAACTGCAAGCTTGGCCGAACTCCAACAGAGAGGAGAACTAAATCAGCTTTTATTTTTGAACCGTCGCTTAGCAAAACAGAGTCTTTTTTTATAGCTTGCAGAGAGGT
>JAAZLA010000109.1 GCA_012799545.1 Treponema sp. | reverse complement strand
GCAAATTGTTTGTTGGTAAAGCTTGCAAAAACAGCATCGAGTTCTGCGTATTGGTTTTCTTTGCCTTTTGGCAAAAGCTTATTGTAGGAAAAGAGAGTAGTGTTTTCTTCTTTTTCAAAATTGCTGGGATATACATAGTGGCTTTTTTCTTCATGTATCTTTTTTTCTTTATACTCTATATACAAGGGTGCTGTGATTTTTTGCATATCAGACAAGCTATGCCTCAATCTTTTTTTCTTTTTTTCAACATCCGATTCGAGGTACTGAGGGATTTCTTCCAAGAGAAAAGGTTTGATACTATTGTTTGGTTTTAAAATATTGGGCTCTAAAAAGTCGTTTAAAATAGGGTATAAAAATGATAGCATAATATTGCCAGGTTTAGAAAATTCTTTTGAAATATATTTTCTATCTGGTTTTTCGGCGGCATCCATTTGTGCCTTATATTTTACTCGTAAAATTCCTTCAATTTGATTGCTGTTTTCATCTTCTAGTTTAGCAATATTTTTCTTGTCTTCTTTTGTAAGGTTTATGGAAGCCGTCACATACAAGGCCTTTTCCGCACGAGTAAAAGCAACGTAGATGAGGCGACGTATTTCTGCTTGCTCTTTTAGTTCGGTGAGTGCTTTACTTTTTACGTAAAAATAATTCGAACTGCAGTCTTGTATTAAAGGGTCTTTGGGGAAGTTTAAACTCAAACCGAAGTTTTCATCGTAATATACATCATCGCCACTTCCAAAACGTCTTGCTTCATTTGCAAAGCCGCACACAAAAACAATGGGGAATTCTAAGCCTTTGCTTTTATGAATGCTCATCATGCGTACTGCACCTGCTCTTTCAAGGGGAATATCCATGTCTTCTAATTTTGACTCCCCGCTTTCAAGCTCGTCAAGAATTTTTATAAAATCTACAAGTCCTTGTCCTTTTCTGTCTAGTCGGCAAGCAAGTTCAAATAAAAAATCATAGAGTTCAGAGAAAAGCGCTACATCTTTGTTCCAGAGAGTTTCGTAGCGATAGCCTTCGGTGTACCAAATATGTGAAAGCAATTCTCCAACATTTAATTGTTTAGATAGTAGCTCTAGGTTTTCAAAACGTTCTTTTGCACTGAGGAATCGTTCCTTGTCTTCTTCGTTTAAAGATTCGACTATTCCTGTGTCAAAGAGATTTGGTGTTTCGCTTTCGGTTTTATTTTTTAGGAAATATATACAGGTGTTGACGCCTTCTAAACTAAGTCGTACAAAGGGGGAGTGAAAAAAACTTGCATAGGCGAGCGAGTCATAGGGAAAAACCAAAAGTCGCAAAAGTGAAAAAATATCATTTACAGGAGCGTCAGAGAAAAAACTTCGTATGCTTTCACTGATATAGGGTATGCCAAGATTTCTAAAGTATTTTTCGTAATAGTTTTGTTTTGTATAGCTTCGAAATAAGAGAACAAAATCGGAAAAGCTAAGTTCGCCTTCTGAGTTTTTTATTAGTTCAGATATTTTATTTGCGGTAAAAAATGCTTCAGCCTCGTCCTTTGTCAAGGTTTCATCTTCATTGCTTGATGTGTTTTTCGTAGCCTTGTTTTTTTCTTCACTCTCACCTGTATCCTCTTCAGTTTCTTCACCTTCGCTTACATGAAAACAAAAATGGATGGCTGCTTGTATTTCATCTTCGCTTTGTATCAGTTTTTCTTTGGCATTTTGGGCGCGAACTCCATGATACTCGGCTTCGAAGAGGGGAAATTCTTCTCCTTCGATAATATGTGACGGCTTGAGAAAAATAGAAGCCCTCGTCTTGTCTACATCGAGGATTCTTTCTCCTGTTTGGTTTTGAATAAAAGATTTCATGCTCTGGGGGTAGTCTGCCCCGCCAAAGAGAGAATTAAAACTTGTAATAAGAGAGGGATGAGAGCGAAAGTTCGTTGAAAGTTGAATGCTTGAGTCAAAGGCTTCTTGTAAGCCTCGGAAGACGGAAACATCCGCGCCACGAAATCGATATATCGATTGTTTTTCATCGCCAACAAAAAAAAGTTTTTCTGGTTCAAGCTGATTTTCTGAAGGTATCTCAGGCATAAAATCTTTTTTCGAAACAGGTTTTTCTGCTAAGAGATAGAGAAGATTTTTTTGCTCGAGGTTATTGTCTTGGAATTCATCAATCATAATTGCCTTGTAGCTTTGTTTTTCGGACTCACGTGTTTCATAATGATGTGTTAAAATCTCAAGGGCAAGATCTGAAATATCTTTGTAGCTGAGGATAAGTGAGCGCCTTTTTTTTGTATTCCATTTTTCTTGAAAAAGAGAAAGGAGTTTGTAGAGTTCTTGGGTAGTAGGTGCATTGAAAATATAAAGAATGATACTGCTCAATTCTGCATAAAGAATTTTTGACTCGCGGATGATATTTTTAATGTCTAGAAGTGGTCCCTCTTTTTTTGTTCGGTTATCTATTTTTTGAAAAGTGTAAAAAGTTTTAAGACAAGCATATAGTTCTTGCTTTAAAGTTTTGTTTTCATCGTGAAAAAAAGAAGCTATAGAATCTAGAGGTGGGAAAACAAGCTCTGTATTGTCTTGGTAAAAAAGGGCAAGGTTTTTATAGGCTGCTGAAGTCATTTCTTTTTTATCATCTATTTCATTAAATATACTGAAAGCTGTTTGAAAAAAATCTTTTATTTTTTTTGTTATTGTGCCGTATTCATGAAGGATGTGCTTTTTTTGTTTTTCAAAATCTTTTTCGAAGTTTATAGCCTTGCTTAAGCTACTCTGTGTATCGATGGTTTGGGCAAAAAGAGATTTTGCCTTTGATTCAAAGTTCTGTGTACCTATAAAGTTTTTTAGGTATTGATTTTCTTTGTGTTCCAGCGCAAATTGTAAGGCTTCTCGTTCCGCCTCTTCCCTTGTTTTTTCAAGGTCTATTATAAAGTCTGGACTCAATCCGTATAGTCGTCCTTGATTTTTTACAATGGATGATGCATAGGAGTCGAGTGTTTGAATGCGTGCGTCTTGAAAATCTTCTAGCGCTTGTTTTGCTCTTTGAATAGAGGTGTCCACTTCTTTGTGCTCTGCTATTTCTTTAAGCACTTCGTAAATTTTTTCATGCATCTGTGTTGCAGCCTTGTCGGTAAAGGTGAGAGTTAAAATCTCAGCTACCTTATAACCGCGCACACATATAAGGTAGGCATATCGATAGGAAATAACACGCGTTTTTCCGCTCCCTGCACCTGCAGCTACGACTGCATTCTTGAGCATTTGTACTGCATTAAATTGTTCTTCGTTTGTCTTGCTACGTATAAGTTTTTCTGCCTGTGAATTTTCCACTATCATATTTTGCCTTCTTATCCCTTTTTAAAATCTAAGATCGATTAAGCCTCTTGAAGCTTTTTTATCTCCTGAAACCCTATATGTCGTTCGACAAACTTTTTTGTATTCGCAAGCGGCACATTGGGTAAATGGAATGCTTGTATCGAGTTTGAATATATTGTTTGAAACTTTTTCAACATAGTCTTCTATATATTTGTTTAGCGCTTGCATTGTTTCGTTAAAATTTACTTCAGCTTTGTCAGTATTGCTTTCTTCGTTTTGAGGATTTCGGTGCACTATATTTTTTGCATAATACGGTTTTTTATTTTTTCCTTCATTGTCTTCTATATAACCGATGAGCGGACTAATCGCTGGATTATTAATTGTAAAAAATGCAGCACCATCAACTCTCTTGTTTTTTGTTTTTTCAAAAAGCCTAATATATAAGGGGAGCTGAAAATTTTCTAATCTTCCTTCTTCATCTGCGAGGCAATCGGCTGTAGATGGGGGAGAGCTCGTTTTAAAATCGATAATCCATATTTCACTATTTGGTTTTTCGACAACCAAATCAATAGAGCCAAGTAGTAGGTGTTTTTCTTCTTTTGATTCATGCCAAGCCTCTGTTTCCAAAACACGTGAGTTATAAAAGTAGGAAAGAAAAATTTTAACAGCCTCATCTAATGTTTTGAAAAAAGCTGGAGCTTGATTTAAGATAATTTCTTGGCTCAAAGGAGAAAGGTTTTCGTTGGGGAAAACAGATTTAGGAAAACCATCCATTATTGTTTTAAAAGCGGATTCTAAAACAGGGTAGTAAGCTTCGCTTGTTTTGTTTTCTTGAAAAGCGTTTTTTGTTTTTGGAGGTTCAGGGAGTGCTTCGTCTTTATCTTTATAATAGATAAAAAATGTTTTTAGTATGGCATGATAGAGTTGTCCTAAGTATACGGGTGCAAGCAAGCTTGTTTCGAGTCGTTCGTTTTTTAACTCATAGTATCTGCTGAAAAGGAAAAAGAGGGGGCAGAAAAAAAAGTCTTTAAGATGTGTGGCGGAAACTCTAAGCACATTTGTTTCGTTATCAGAAATTGTCGTTAAAAGTTTTTCATAAGACTCATTGTCAAGTGAAAATGTTTTTATTTTTTCTTCTTGGGGGCTTGCTTTTATCCAGTTTGCAAAACCATCTTTTTGTGTTTTGTATAAAAAATCAGCTTGAGGATATGCTGTTTTTTTATCGGACTCTGTTTCTCCTTGTGTATAAAAAATATTTTGCTCAAGAAGATAGATATCTTTTCCCTCTATTTTTTCTGGAGCTAAGATGTTTTGAAAATCTGTATGGGGGAGGGAATAATGGCTCAGCCCTTTTTCGCTATATGAAAATCGAACCTGCCCCATGCTATAAAGCGCGAGCATTTTTTCTGAAACATTGCTGTCTTCTATGCTAAGTTTTTGGCGTTTTGTTTTGAGTAAAAAAGCTAATGATTGATGTAAAACCGAAACTTGTTTTTGTCCTGCATTTAAGACAATGTGTTGCCGATAGGGAGCGGCTGCCGCAGCTTTGTAGGGGAAAATTGCGACTCCTCTTGTTTTTTGTTGTGCAAGATATTCGCTTGTGTCGAGATGAGAGCAAAAAAATGCGAGCGGGTTTTTTACTTGTATGCTCGGATAACTTTTTTCAAGCTCGATACAATTGAGAAGCTCTGTTATACAACGACTTAGTATGAGATCGCTTTCTTCGCTACATACTTCCATATCAAAAAACGTACTGCGAAATTCAAAGTAGTTTTTTTTCAATGCCTCAAAAGACTTTGCCTTTGCAAACTGTGTTGCTGAGTTTTTTAAACTTCGATAAAATAAAACTAAGCTTTCATCGTAATCGATTTTAAAAGCCTCTTCCCAAAGGTCTACCAAGACTGTCTTTTTTTTATAAGAGCAAAGGCAATTGTTTTTTACCCCAAAGTTAAGGAGCTTATTTATAAGCGTTTCAACTGAAGTTTTCCAGGGCAGGTTTTTATTGAGAAGGATTTGTTTTAAACTGTCAAAAGAGAACTCTTCGTCTACGAGTCTTTTCATAGAAGAAAAGAAGGTTCCTGCGCCATAGAGCGAGAGTGCTTTCCCAGCCCGCAACTGAAAGCCTATGTCTCGCAGCTTTAGTTCGCGCATGAGATAGGGGGCGAGTTCTTCCATTTCTGGTAGGTGAATGGCTATCTCACTTGATGTATAGCCCGTATCTAAAAGTTCTTCGATGAAGAGAGCGGTTTTACGAATTTCTTCTCGTGAGTTTTCGTAGGCGATGATTTTAAGGTTTTCTAAAACGCTTTCTTTAGATGGAGAAGCGATGAGTGTTACGTTTTCTGCATTTTCCAAAATAGATGCGTATTCAGCATAGTCGCTTGTAATGTCTGCAAAAAAAACATAGTAAGACTTACCATCGTTATGAAAGGGAGGTTTTTCCCAAGCAGGTTCAAAGAGCCCATTGTTTTCAAGAAATTGGGCATAGGTATTTTCAAGCTTGAGTAAGTCGCGGTTTTCTGCATCGGTTTCTGTTTTTGCGATTTTTTCTAGCATTTCTTTACTTTGCTTTTCAAAGTTGCTGTTCTCGAAGTTTAAACTTCCTTCACTTAGATTTTTCACTAAATGCGCTTTGAAGCGTGCAAGTTGAGGAAGCAAAGAGGAAATCCAGCTTGAAAAAGAGGGTGCAAGGTCTGCCCATTGTTCAGGTATGAGGGCTTTGAAAAAAGGCTCCTCCGTATTTTCAAGGAGGTTTTCTACGAAAAGCTTGCGTAAAAGCGAGGGAATACTCACTCGATCTTGCTTTACGGAGCGAATAGCTGTCCCTTTGAAGGTATCCCAGGCTATAAATCGATCAAGTTCGACTGCTTTATAGTCTGTTAAAAAAAGAGATTTTTCAGCCCAGGCTTTCGCTGTGATTTCTGTGGGGAAAACAAAATAGGCATCCTCATTTTTGATAGTTTTGGAGAGAATGTCAGTTATTATTTGGTATTCGCTTTTTTTTTCTGTAATTTGATTTTTCATTATTCCTATTATATCATAGTTTTTGGTTAGATACTGTTTTTTTTAGAAATGTATGTTATACTTTTAAATTATGAAAATGTATTCAGTGTTACGGGGTAAGGCTTTACCTCATGGAGCAACTATACACAAAGATGGCGTAAATTTCTCTGTGTTTAGCCGGCATGCAACAGCAATTTGGCTCGATCTTTTTGAAAAACCAGAAGATGATCTTCCTTTTCAGAGCATTAAATTTGATGAAAAGATTAATAAAACTGGTGACGTTTGGCACTTGTTTATACCAGGATTAAAAGCACCTGCATTTTATTTATATAGAGTGGATGGTCCTTTTGAACCTCATAATGGGCATCGCTTTAACAAAAACAACTATCTTCTCGATCCCTATGCTCGAGAACTGACTGATGTATCTGTTTTTAAACAATTACACGATGGCTTTTTTATTCCCAAAGATAGTTATGATATAGAAAGGCAAAAACCACAAACAGCAAAAAAATTTCCTAAATCTGTTGTTGTAGATGATGAATTTGACTGGCAGGGCGATACACCCTTAAATCTTCCCTTGCGTCAATCTATTATTTACGAAACGCACTTAAAAGGTTTTACTGCCCATGAAAGTTCTCATGTAAAGCATCCGGGAACTTATAGGGGGTTGATTGAAAAAATACCCTACTTAAAGGAACTGGGGATAACAAGTGTTGAACTTCTGCCTGTACAAGAATTTGATGAATGGGAAAATACAAATATCAATCCAAAAACAGGAGAGCGGCTTAAGAATTATTGGGGCTATAGCACTATTGCTTTTTTTGCTCCCAAAATTGGCTACTCAAGTGATAAAAGTCCTGGTGGAGCAGTCCGTGAATTTAAAGAAATGGTTCGAGAGTTGCATAAGAATGGTATAGAAGTTATTCTCGATATTGTTTTTAATCACACCGCAGAAGGCAATGAAAACGGCTTCCCGCTTAACTTCCGTGGTTTTGACAATAGTATTTATTATCTTCTTGAACAAAACAATAAAGCATACTATACCAATTATTCTGGTTGTGGAAATACTGTGAATTGCAATCATCCCGTTGTGCGAACCTTTATTATCGACTGTTTACGGTATTGGGTTTGTGAGATGCATGTTGACGGATTTCGTTTTGACCTTGGCTCAATCCTTGGGCGCGATCAATATGGCAACTTAATGGAAAATCCACCTATGCTTGAACGAATCGCCGAAGACCCCATGCTCAGGCACACAAAAATTATTGCGGAGGCATGGGATGCAGGTGGCGCCTATCAAGTGGGATGGTTCCCTGGTGGCAGGTGGGCTGAATGGAATGATAGATATCGAGACGATATAAAAAAATACTGGCGAGGAGATACTCCGAATGTTTCTGCCCTTGCAACTCGTCTTGCGGGAAGCGCCGATTTGTATATTCGTGATGGGCGAAAACCATTTCATTCGATAAACTTTATTACAAGCCACGATGGTTTTACTTTAAATGATTTAGTTTCATATAACGGAAAGCATAATGAAGAAAATGGTGAAAACAATCGCGACGGCTCGGACCACAATGTAAGCTATAACTATGGTTTTGAAGGACCAACACAAAATCGTGACATAGAACAAATTCGAAATCAACAAATAAAAAACTTTCTTTGTAGCTTACTTTTTTCGCAAGGCACCCCCATGCTGCTTGCCGGCGATGAAATGCGGCGAACACAAAACGGTAATAACAATGCCTACTGTCAAGATAATGCCTTAACCTGGATTGACTGGTCTTTAAAAGATACACACTCGACTCTTTTTCGCTTTACGAAACAGGCTATTGCTTTTCGCCTAAGCCATCCTGCCTTTCGCCGTCCAGAGTTTTTCCAGGGACATGATCATAGCTATAATGCTATACCTGATATTTTTTGGTATGATGAGTTTGGAGAAGCTATTGATTGGGGCCGTGCAGATCATTTCCTAGCCTTTTATTTGGATGGGCGCCATGCAGAAGTTTTTGCAGATATTGATGATAACGATTTTTATGTAATGCTCAATTCTTCTACAAAAGATAAGACAGTTGTAGTGCCCCCACTCCAAAATGGGCGAAAGTGGTATAGAGTAATTGATACAGCATTACCGAGTCCGCATGACTTTACACCCCCTGGAGATGAAGAAATTCTGCAAAATCAAGCGAAATATGTGCAAAAAGCACGTTCTTTTAGTCTTTTGCTATCTAAATAGCTAGAATTTTTTATTCTAATATCCTAAGATTAGGTATAACACAAAAAAACAGGGCGTAATGCCTAATATGGGAGCAAAAAATGCAATTTGACAAACACAAATTTAAGGAAAATCTTTCTGCGCGTTTGCGAAGGCAATACGGGAAAGATATTAGCCAAGCAAGTTTTCACAATTTGTATGATGCGGTCTCTGCCTCAACTCTTGAGTTTATTATGGAAGATTGGATGCAAACAAGGAAAACTTTTGAAACTAAACCGGTTAAGCAAATGTCCTATTTATCTGCAGAGTTTTTAATGGGAAGGGCATTGAACAATAATCTCATTAATACAGGGTTTTTAGAACCGGTAAAAGAAGTTCTTGAAGAAATGGGAATCGACTATGCGATAATAGAGGAACAAGAACCAGATGCAGGACTTGGAAATGGTGGACTCGGACGTCTTGCAGCTTGTTTTTTAGATTCGCTTGCGACATTAGATTATCCAGGGCATGGCTATGGCATTCGCTATGAGTATGGTATGTTTGAACAAAGGATTGAAAACGGCTTTCAAGTAGAGTATCCAGATAATTGGTTAAAACACCGAGATCCATGGGAAATAAAACGCAGCGATTTAGCGGTTGAAGTTGAATTTGGCGGCCGAGTTGCTATGAAAAAAGACTCGAATGGCTCGGACGTTTTTTATCTCGAAGATGCGGAACGAGTTACCGCAACACCTTTCGACATGCCCATTGTTGGCTATGGAACAAAAACAGTAAACACGCTGCGACTGTGGCAGGCAACAAGCCCGAATGGGTTTGACTTACAACTCTTTAATGACATGCAGTATCATCGGTCGGTTGAAAAACAAAATGATGCAGAAAATATTAGCCGTGTTTTATATCCAAACGATTCTGGTCCTTCAGGGAAAACGCTTCGCCTGAAGCAACAGTACTTTTTTTCATCCGCGAGTTTACAAGATTTACTCAATGCCTTTGTAAAAGAACACGGGGAAAATTTTGAACTCTTTCCTGAGTACAACGTGATCCAACTCAACGACACGCATCCTGTTGTAGCTATTCCAGAAATGATGCGCTTGCTCATAGATGTGTACCGACTTGGTTGGGACGAAGCCTATAGCATCGTTGAAAAAACATTTGCGTATACAAACCATACTATTTTATCTGAAGCTTTGGAAAAATGGCCTATAGCAACTTTTAAAGAATTACTTCCACGGGTCTATCAAATCATAGAAGAAATGCACAGACGTTTTTCTATCAATCTCAAAGAAGCCTTTCCTGAAGATTATGCTCGGCAAAACCGAATGGCAATTATTAGCAACGGCATGGTTTTTATGGCACACTTGGCTATATCAACCTGCTTTAGCGTAAACGGTGTTGCTGCCTTGCATACGGAAATTTTAAAAACAAAAGAGCTGAAAGACTGGGCAGATTTTTATCCTCAAAAGTTTAATAATAAAACAAATGG
>JAAZLA010000108.1 GCA_012799545.1 Treponema sp. | reverse complement strand
GCCTTTACCATATTGAATCCAACAGCCATTAAATCGCGTATCATCGACTCGACATCGCGACCAACATAGCCGACCTCGGTATACTTCGTCGCTTCAACCTTTAAAAAAGGTGCTGCGGTAAGCTTTGCAAGTCGCCGTGCTATTTCAGTTTTACCAACTCCTGTAGGACCTATCATCAAAATATTTTTAGGGGCAACTTCTTCACGAATATCTTCAGGAAGTTTTAATCTGCGCATTCTATTTCGCAGCGCTATGGCTACAGCTTTTTTTGCCTTTTGTTGCCCTATAATGTAGGTATCCAGCGCACTCACTATTTGTTTTGGTGTAAGTTCTGTTTTATCGCTCATTTTCTTTCCTTTATTCTAACTCTTCTATTATAAGATTTTGGTTTGTATAAATACAAATATCACCAGCAATTTTTAAGCTTTTTTCTGCTATTTCTTTTGCACTTAAATTTGATGACTCAATATAAGCCAAAGCTGCCGCATAGGCATAATTTCCACCTGAACCAATAGCCAAAACATCGTTTTCAGGCTCGATAACATCCCCAGTCCCCGATATTAACAAGATTTTGTCCTTGTTTGCAACAAGTAGGAGCGCTTCTAGTTGACGAAGTGCCTTGTCTGTGCGCCAAATTTTTGCAAGTTCGACTGCAGCACGTGTAATATCTCCAGAATATTCTTTTAGCTTCATTTCAAATTTATCGAATAAATTAAAGGCATCTGCTGTTGCTCCGGCAAAACCAGTGAGCACGGTATTGTCGTACATGCGACGCACTTTTTTTGCGTTTCCTTTCATAACAGTATTGCCCATAGTAACTTGTCCGTCGCCAGCCATAGCCATTTTTCCATCTTTTTTCACCGCAATAATCGTTGTACTGCGAATTTTCTCATACTCAAAGCTCATTTTTACCTCCATGCGGATGAGATGCGTTGTATGTTTGTATCAATTGTTCCTTTGTTATATGTGTGTATTTTTGTGTAGTCGATATATTTTCATGCCCCAAAAGCTCTTGTACGACGCGAATATTTGCCCCGTTTTTTAGCATTGTTGTTGCAAAGGTATGACGAAAGGCATGGGGAGAAACGGGTTTGTTTGTTCCTTCCACCGAAGAATAGCGGTTTACCACATAAAAAATGCCACGTGCTGTTAGACGTCCCCCTCTTTGATTGATAAAAAGTGCTTCGCCCTTTACCTCATTTTTTTGTATTATTTCTGCTCTTTGCACGAGATAGACTTTGAGGGCATCCACTGCATCTTGAGAGAAAAACACCTTTCGATCCTTGCTGCCCTTTCCGGTAACAATCGCCGATGAAAGATTTGCGGCTAAGTCTCGAAGATTCAAGTTTGACAATTCGCTCACGCGAGCACCCGAGGAGTAGAGGCATTCAAAAATCGCCCTGTCTCGTTCTGTCCACAAAAGTTCTTTTTTTTCTGGCTGTCTTCGAAGTGCATCGACTTCAGAATCACTCATGTACCGAGGTAGTTTCTTGGGAATTTTCACCGTTTTTAAGTCGAGTGCAATATTGTTTGGTAGTATATTCATTCTATAAAGATACAAAAAAAAGCTTCGTATCGTACAGATAAATCGGTTAATTGTTGTAGCTGTTTTTTTTTGCTTAGATAAAAGACCCACGCAAGAACGCAAGTCGACTAAATCTATCTCAAAAAGTATTTTTTTTTCTTTTTCTGGGAAAGACGAAAGAAAAAAAGAAAGGTCATTTCGATAGGCTTTGAGGCTATGTGGTGAGAGATTTTTTATGCCATCTGCATACTGCAAAAATGCTTCGATTGCTTCGCCTAAAAACACCACTACTCCTCAGCTTCTCCTGTCAGAGCCCTTTGAGATTCTGCAAGCTCTTGAGCAATTTCCTCGCTTTTTTTTTCTTCTGCTTCACTTGTGCTATGCAAGTAATCGCATTCTGGATTGATACAAGACTTATAAGAGCCATTTTTTTTGTCGTATTTTTCAACTAAAAAATACCCACATTCTGGACAAGAGGCATTGATGGGTTTGTAGTGCGATATAAAATCGCATTCAGGATAGTTTGTACAGCCGTAAAACTCCTTTCCTCGTCCCTTTGTTTTTCGCGCAACTATTTCGCCGCCACAATCAGGTTTTGGGCAGGGTGCCAAGGGTAGCGATCGTGTATTTCGGCATTCGGGGAAACCAGAGCAAGCAATAAAAAAACCAAAGCGTCCAAGTTTTTTCAACATGGGTTTTCCACATAGTTCGCAGATTTTATCGGTGGGTTCGTCCATTATCCCCTTCATGCTTTCAAGGTTCGACATAACTTCATCGACGCGTTCTTTGAATGGATGAAAGAAGTCAGCTATCATCGTAACCCAGTCTTGGGTATCTTCTTCGACATTATCGAGTTTTTCTTCCATTTCACGTGTAAAGTTTTCGTCAACCACGTTTGGAAATGAATCGCTTAGAATATTTGAGATAATACGACCGAGTTGTGTTGGAACGAGTTGTTTATTGCTCCTTGTAACATAATAGCGATCGAGCAAAACCGAGATAATGGGAGCGTAGGTTGAGGGTCTCCCAATGCCCTTTTCTTCAAGTGCCTTGACAATGGAGGCATCGGTATAGCGGGGAGGTCCCTGCGTGAAATGCTGAGCAGGATGAAAGGCTTCTACCTCGAGCTCTTCGTTGAGCTTTACAGAGGGTATTTTTCCCGACTGTTCTTCCTTTGTGGAAAGGAGTTTTATCACTTGGTAAAAGCCTTTTTCAACAAGTTTTGACTTCGATGCACGAAACTTTGCATCGCCTGCGCTTATTTCCACCGTTGTTGTGCGACTTTTTGCATTTGTCATTTGACTTGAAACAAAGCGTTCCCAGATAATCGTATACAAGCGCAATTGATCACGATTCAAATATTCTTTTACATAGTCTGGCGTATACGATACATAGGTAGGACGAATCCCCTCGTGGGCATCCTGTGCCTTTGCCCCAACAGCATACTCGATAGCTGCTTCGGGCAATTCTTGAGGATAGAGTTCCCCGATAAAGGTGCGTACTTCTTCAAGCGCTGTAGCAGAAATTCTCGTAGAATCTGTTCTCATATAGGTAATTAAACCAATGCGATCTTGTCCAAAATTTACACCCTCATATAATTGCTGAGCTATTTGCATCGTTTTTCGAGAAGTAAAACCCAAACGGTTTGCCGCAGTTTGTTGTAAGGTAGAGGTCGTAAAAGGTGCCTTTGGGCGTATAGTTTTTTCGCTTTCTTTTATATCACTCACAAAGGATTGAGCGCTTTCTATTTCCGCAATAAGATCATTGACATCTTGCCCAGATTTAAGAACTGGTTTTTCTCCCTTGTATTGGAAAAGCTGTGCAGGAAAAACTGTTTTACCCTTAGAAAACTCCGCTTCTAAACTCCAGTATTCTTCTGGAATAAAGGCCTCAACTTCTTTTTCTCGCTCACAAATAAGTTTTAGTGCAACAGATTGCACCCGACCTGCGGAAAGTCCATTTTTTACCTTTTTCCATAAAAGAGGAGAAAGATTATAGCCGACCAGGCGGTCTAAAACACGTCGTGCCTTTTGAGCATTAACCTTATATTCATTTATTTCAGCTGGATTTTCGACTGAATCTTTAATCGCTTGTGGTGTAATTTCATTAAAAACAATGCGTTTTATAGAAGCTTCTGTTTTTTCAGACAAAGAATTTTTCAAATGCCATGCGATTGCTTCACCTTCACGGTCATTATCACTTGCCAGTAAGACAGTTTCAGATTTTTTTGCTTCTTTTTGCAAGTTTTTCAAAATTTTTGCACGGCCTCTCACTGTGATATATTCTGGCTGAAATCTATCTTCGACATTTATAGCAAGTCGCGACTTTGGTAAGTCAATGAGGTGCCCCATAGAAGCTTCAACCTTAAAACCAGGTCCGAGATATTTTTCTATTGTTTTTGCTTTCGCTGGAGATTCCACGATAACCAAGGTTTGCTTTTGCTTTGTTTTCTTTGTTGTTGTTTTTTTTGTTGCTACTTTCTTTGTTGTTGTTTTCTTTTCAGCCATAAAAAATCCTTCAGTTTCAAAATATATCTAATTAGTTTAAATCTAGCTTGTATTGAGAAAAAAGTAAACTAGTATTTTTTATACTTCCTTCACTTAAATGTTGTATAATATCTTTTGCGCTAGAAATAAGCAATGCTCCGTCATCAATATAGTTTTGTACCGCCCATTTTTTTTGTAATTTTCGCTTATCGCTCGCAGAAAGAGCAAGTTTTTGAAAAGAGTACTGCAGGGCAAGCTCATGGAAAAAAAGTTCGCGATTTTCTTCAATAGCACAAGAAGCGGTTATAAGAGAGCCTGAACCGCGCGGTGCTTCTACAACAAGCACGCCCTCCGAAAGCCCTGCAATGATACGATTTCTTTTGGGAAAATGCCAAGTAAGCGCAGGTGTCAAAGGAGGATGCTCGCTAAGCAAAAGCGAACCTTTTTCAAGCATCTGTAAAGCTAAGCGTTTGTGATCACTCGGATAAATGCTATCTAAGCCCGAAGCGAGAACAGCGATAGTTTTTCCATCTTTTGCCTCGAGCGCTCCCTTGTGCGCATAACCATCAATTCCCCGAGCAAGTCCCGAAACAATCGTTAGCGCATTTTCGGCAAGGCTTTTTGCTATATCAAAGGAAGCCTTCATTCCTCGCCCTGTAGGACGACGAGTACCCACAATGCCCAGACAAAGCGAATGCAAAAGGCTTGCTTCCCCGCGATAAAATAAGGCAAAGGGCGGGTCGTGAATTTCTTTTAATAAGGGCGGATAGGCTTCTTCGTCATAAAAAACAAGCCCAATAGAATAAGCCCTCATAAGAGCAATTGTTTTTTCTAGGCGTTTTTCTATTGACTGAAAGTTAAGCTTATCGATTTTAAAATCTCTTCCTATGAGCGATGCAATTTCAATCGGTCGCATCTTTAGAAAGGTTTGTATATCTTTCGCCTGCTCTAAGATAAGATATTTTTCAGAAAGAGAGAAAAAATCGTAATGAGAAAGCAATAAAGCAAGGGCTCTCATCGTTTTTAATCTCCATACAAGGCATCGAGCACGATTTTTTTATTTTCCTCAGCCTGGCGTGTCCTTTGCTCGCTAGCAGAAAGAGAAATTATTTTATCATATACATCAAGCGCCTTTTCAAACTCATAGCTCATATAATAAGCTCGAGCTAAAAGGAACATTGC
>JAAZLA010000015.1 GCA_012799545.1 Treponema sp. | reverse complement strand
GGGTCGATAGCATTATCTGTTTTTTCAAACCCACCTTGAGATTGAAAGTCTTGCGAGAAAGCATCGGCATTTTTTGTGTTTTTATCTTCCATAAAAAACCTTCAGCACCTATCTAATAAAAGAATCCGTCAAAGCATCTGTTCGCCACCATACGACAGAGGCTGCATCTTCAGTTGCCAGAAGGGCGGATATTATACCGCTTTGAGAAAGTGAAAAGTTATGATACAGCACTTCGCTCAGATCGAGGGTAAAATGGTTTTTGAGAATTTTTTGCCCATTGGGCTGAAGCATTTGAATCATAAAACCGCTTTGGTCTGGAATAGTAAAAAAGAGCCAACCCGTTTCTGTAACGCCGAGAAAATTGTAGGGAATGCTATAATTGAGCTTTGTATAACCTTGACTGACAACCTCAGTATAGGAAGGGATGAGAATCGGCTCCTCGTAACGTCCCGTTTCTATGTCTAGAACACTCACCGCAGAGTTGTAAAAATCTATTCCGGCAATTGCCTTTGTCTCTGGGTCTATATAATTTTTATAGTAATCAATTTTTACATAAAGCTTTTGGCTTGAGTAGTCGGGAATAATGCAGTCTAAAGAAGCTTCGAGCAAGGTATCGGACTCAAGCTCTGGTAGCGCGTCATTGTAAATGGGAATAGTGTATTTTAAAAAACCCTCCTGCGAAAACCAATACACAATTTGCCCTTCAGTTGTAAGACAGCTTACAATGAGCTCATTTTGTTTATTTGTAAAAATATTTGTTATATATGGAAAAGGTCTACCACCAGGACCTTCTTGTCCAAGATAATCGACAAAGTTACCGTCTTTAGAAAAAACCAAGACAACCTGACTCAATAAAACATTATTTTCCTTATCTATTTCTTGCCTTTCCAAGGGAAGCTCTTCAGTAATATAGAGCGTTTTATTGAAGTCGACAGAAAGTTTCCCTATTTTATTAAAAGGATAAGAAACCGCATGTTGCGTCGCAACAAGGTTTTCACCTTGGTCAAGTTGACGAATAAAAGAAGGACTTGGATTTGTTTCAGGATTGTAGATAATGCTTAAAAGATCACCAAAAGAGGTGAGCTGTAGCACTTTTTTTGCTTCCCCGTTTGCAATATAAAAAAAACCGTCCTTCATATGTATAAAACTTTGTATTATTCCCGTTTGACCAAGGCTAAACAAGTCTATTTCATCCTCAAAAGAACCATAAGAAAGTCGAAAAAGTTCCTCATGTTCTATGGAAGAAAGCTTTTGTTGACGATTACACGAAAGAAGGCTGAGACATAAAGAAAAAACCAATAATACTAAAACAAAGAAACCATGTTTTTTTATTTTTTTTGAATAAAGATAGAGCATGTTAGTAGAATAAGCCTCTTAGTAGCTCTTGTCAACGGGCTTTCTCTTACGTTTCGAGACTGTGAAAGTCTTTCTGTAAATTCCCAAAATAGCAGGTTTGTGATAAACTAAAACAAAGGAGCCTGCTATGGCAAAAGCAAAAACATCAGCACACAAAGTTGTAATGACTGAAGGAAAACGAGAGATAATCAGAGGTCTTCTTTCAGAATACGACATTCAAACAACAGGAGATATTCAAGACGCCTTGAAAGATCTTTTAGGCGAAACCATCAAAGAAATGATGATAGCCGAAATGGAAGAGCATCTTGGGTATGGTAAGTCTGAACGTTCAGACAGTGATGACTATCGTAACGGATATAAATCTAAAACCGTAAAATCCAGCATGGGAGAAGTTGCACTTTCAGTTCCACAGGATAGAAAATCAACCTTTGAACCTATCGTTGTAAAAAAAGGTCAGAAGGACATTTCAGAAATTGACCAGAAAATCATTGCGATGTATGCAAAAGGTATGACAACCAGACAGATTTCCGACACGATTGAAGATATTTATGGGTTTGATGTTTCAGAGGGCTTTGTTTCTGATGTTACTGATAAAATTCTGCCGCACATTGAAGAGTGGCAGCACAGACCTTTAGATGCGATCTACCCAGTAGTGTACATTGATGCAATTCATTATTCAGTGAGAGACAACGGCATAATCCGTAAACTGGCAGCCTATGTAATCCTGGGGATTACTCGTGATGGTTTAAAAGAAGTACTGTCTATAACCGTAGGTGATAATGAAAGTGCAAAATACTGGCTCAATGTGCTTAATGAGCTTAAAAATCGCGGAGTTAAAGATATTATGATTATCTGTGCAGATGGACTTTCTGGTATCAAAGAAGCCATTACAGCAGCATTTCCACAGACCGAATATCAGCGC
>JAAZLA010000014.1 GCA_012799545.1 Treponema sp. | reverse complement strand
TGGTTGTACCATCTCCTGCAACATCGTTTGTTTTTGAAGCAACTTCTTTTAGAAGCTGTGCGCCCATGTTTTCAAACGCATCTTCCAATTCTACTTCTTTTGCAACGGAAACGCCGTCTTTGGTAATGGTTGGTGCACCGAATTTTTTATCGAGCATAACGAGTCGCCCACGTGGTCCGAGGGTAACTTTCACCGCCTTTGAAATTTGCTCAACACCAGAGAGCATTTTTTTTCGTGCATCATCGCTAAAAAGCAATTCTTTTGCCATAGTTTCTAACTCCTTATTTTTTTGGACAAGTCTTTTAAAATATGATAGACTTGTTACCATAAGATAGACATTTATTGGCTTGAGAGGGTCCCAATGAAGCCATATAGTAAAAAGATACACATATTTTTTAAAAAGGGCAAGTGAAAAAAGGAATTCTAAAATGCAAAATATTGAAATTTATACCGATGGTGCCTGTTCTGGAAATCCAGGAAAGGGTGGCTGGGGAGCAGTTATCCTCATCGATGGCAAAGAAGAGAGACTTTCTGGGGCAGAGCTTTTAACAACAAATAATCGCATGGAATTGTCCGCGGCGCTCTTTGCCTTGGAAAAGCTTCAAAAAAAAGGCATTGTAAAGGGGACGGCAATGCAGCTTACGAGTGATAGTCAGTACTTAAAAAACGGCATCACGACTTGGATTCAGTCTTGGAAAAAAAATGGCTGGAAAACGGCAAATAAACAGCCCGTCAAAAACAAGGATTTGTGGGAAGCCCTCGATGCTTTAAATGCCTTTTTTAGCATCGAATGGAAGTGGGTAAAGGGGCATGCGGGGCATCATTATAACGAAATTTGTGATGAACTTGCTAGAAAGGCAATGGACGGCTAGAACGAGATTGTTTGCGTGGCAAGCTACTCACAGAGATTGCGTTTTTTTATCACTACTTGCATAGCTTTTTGTGAATTGCTATTATATAAAAATGAACAGAATGAAACGAACAGATACTTGCGGCTCCCTACGAGGGACAGATGCAGGAAAAAAAGTAATATTAAATGGTTGGGTTTTTCGAAAGCGTGACCATGGCGGCATAACCTTTATCAATTTACGAGATCGCTACGGCATAACGCAAGCCTTTGTTGAGCCCGATTCTCCACAGGAGCTTTTAGACATTGCACAAAGTCTTCGCATGGAGTCTTGTATTGCACTTGAAGGAGAGGTTCGCCTACGACCCGATTCGATGATAAACCCCGACATGCCAACTGGTGAAATTGAAATCGTTGTTACATCCATCGAGGTTTTATCGCATTGTGATATTCTTCCTTTTATGATCGATGAGCTGCAAAAAGACGGCACCCCTGTTATTCCAAACGAAGACCTTCGCCTCAAGTATCGCTACCTTGATTTACGTACCGCACAAATGCAAAAACATATTGCGCTTCGCCATAGGGTAGCCCTTGCAACAAGAAATCATCTTGCAAGTCAAGGTTTTTTTGAAATTGAAACACCGACTTTTATAAAATCCACCCCTGAGGGCGCGCGCGACTACCTTGTTCCTTCTCGGCTCTATCCCGGACAATTTTACGCACTTCCGCAATCTCCACAGTTGTACAAGCAAATTCTCATGGTCAGCGGCTTTGACAAATATTTTCAAATAGCCCGCTGTTATCGGGATGAGGATTCACGAGGCGACAGGCAACCAGAATTTACGCAAATCGATATAGAAATGTCTTTTGTAGACCGTGACGATGTGCTTGCTATGACTGAGGGCTTGATGGTTTCTATTTTTAAAGAAGCAATGAATATTGACATACCGAAACAATTTCAACGGATAGCCTACGACGATGCAATAGAATGTTATGGAACCGATAAACCTGATTTACGCTTCGACATGAAGCTAGAAGATGGCGCCTTTATGGCAGAAATAGGTAGTTTTCAAGCTTTCAAAGACGCACTCGATGCAGGTGGTGCTGTTAAAGCCCTCGTCGTGCCAGGAGTTGCAGAAAAATACTCGAGAAAGCTCATCGACGAGCTAGAAAAAACAGCAAAAATCTACAAGGCGCGGGGTCTCGGTTGGATGAAGCGAGGGGAAAATGGTTTTGAAGGCGGCATTTCAAAGTTCTTTGAAGGTGCGCATTCTACAATCGATGAAAAACTCGGTACAAAGGAAGGCGATCTTCTTCTTTTTGTCGCCGATGCAAAGCGAAAGATAGCCTGCACCGCTTTAGGAGCGGTTCGAACAAAGCTTGGGAAAGACTTAAACCTCTGCGACCCAAATGCCTTTGCCTTTGCATGGATTGTCGACTTCCCTATGTTTGAATGGAACGAGGATGAAAATAAATGGGATACCGCCCACCACATGTTTACTATGCCACAAGCCCAATATCACGAAACCTTGGAATCGGATCCTGGCTCTGTAAAAGGCGACTTATACGACCTTGTTTTAAACGGCTATGAACTCGCATCAGGCTCTATAAGAATACACGACCCAGCTCTACAAAACAAGATTTTTTCCATTGTCGGTTTTGATCCCGTTGAGGCAGAAAAGAAGTTTGGCTTTTTAATCGAAGCCTTTAAGTATGGTCCCCCACCTCACGGCGGTATTGCACCAGGTTTAGACAGGCTTGTAATGCTCATGTGTGGGCAAACCTCTATAAAAGAAGTTATAGCCTTTCCAAAAAACTCTTTTGCACAAAACCCCATGGACGGTTCTCCCGGCTTTGTTGACGAAGCGCAACTCAAAGAGCTTCACTTAAACATTGTTGATAAAAACGAAGGAAACTAAGCTTCCTTTAGGCAAGGAGATTATTTTGAAAGTCATTCAGGAAAAACTGTCGGACAAAAGATTCATGTATAAAAACATTGGCTTATTTTTAGCTCTGAGCTTTTTTCTTTTTAGCTCATGCAAAGAAGCGACAAGCCCATATAAAACCCAAACAGCCTTGGGCACCCTCTGTACAATTCAGCTTTTTGACTATGGAAAAGAATCTTTGTACAAAGAACTATTTGCACGTCTTGATGAGATAGAAAACCATTTTAGTCCAACAATTGCTTCTTCAGAAATAGCTCATATAAATGCTGCTTCAGGAGATTTTCCGCTTATTGTAAGCGAAGATGTTTTTTACCTTCTTGAAGAGAGCCTTTCTTTTGCAAAAGTTTCTGAAGGACTTTTTGATCCGACCATTGGTTCCTTGGTCAAACTATGGAATATTAGCGATTTTAACCCTGAAAAAGAGAGCCTTCCTACGAATGAGGAAATACAAAAAGCTCTGTCTCTCGTTAACTATGAAAACCTAGACCTTTCACCTGAAACTTCTTCTGTCTACTTGAGAGAAAAAGGTATGAGCCTTGATTTAGGGGGCATTGCAAAAGGCTGGGCTGCCGATGAAGTTGTAAGGATTTTAAAAAAACACAAGGTTCCCAATGCGATTGTGAATCTCGGTGGCAATATTTATGCCTATGGAAAAAAAGAAAATACGAAGCCCTGGTCTGTTGGTATAAAAAATCCCTTTGACTCACAAGGCGACCCCATTATCAAACTTGAAGTAGAAAACAAAAGCGTCGTAACATCGGGCTTGTACGAGCGCTTTTTTGAAGTAGATGGCATTCGCTACCACCATATCCTCGATGTGCACACTGGCTACCCAATCGATAATGAACTTGTTTCAGTTACCATTATCGATGACTCCTCGATGACAGCTGATGCGTATTCGACAACGCTTTTTGCCTTTGGCTTAGAAAAATCACTTAGTTTTGCGAATAAAGAGGGAATCGATGCGATATTGATTACAAAGGATAAAAAAGTATTTGCCTCGGATTCTATTAAAGATGCGGTGCAAATACTTGATGCGGACTTTGTCTTATATAAATAAGTCTTTATTTAGACGATAACAACGGAGTTGTCGGTAAAAGAAAAGGGTGCTGGAACATACTTGTCGGCACTCCAATCATTTTCCCATCGTTTTCCGTCGATTAGATAGCGAAATTGATATTCTCTCCCCGCTTTCAGTTTTATTTTAATAGAAAAGCTGCCGTCTTTTTGCTTTTTCATAGGGCTATCGATGCTGCTCCAACTATTAAAATCGCCTGCGATCCATACTTTTTCAGCATCTTTTGCTGCATCTGCAGATAATTCAAAGGTTACCGTACACTCGGTTTTCGTTTTATCGTATTCTTTGTATAAGGCCATATTTCCTCCATGAAAAAATCAAATATATTGTTCAATGTCTAAAGTACCGGGCAGATATATGCAACTACTTGTCATTGATACGCTAACAGTATACTATATTAAAACTATTTTGTGTAGTTAAATTATATCTTTTGCAAAAGGAATAGTGAATGGGAAAAAGACCATATTTGTTTACTTCAGAATCTGTTGGAGAGGGGCATCCAGATAAACTCTGTGATCAAATTTCGGATGCAATTTTAGATGCTTGTTTAGCTGATGATCCAGAAAGCCATGTTGCTTGTGAAACCTTTGCGTCTACGGCATTGATATTGGTTGGTGGTGAAATTACAACAGAAACTTTCGTAGATGTACAACAAGTTGCTCGTGATATTTCACGAGAAATTGGCTATACTGACTCCGATTATGGCTTAGATTGTGATTCTATGGCTGTTTTAAATATGATTCATGCACAATCGCCCGATATAAATCAAGGTGTTGTTGGGGCTGGCTTAAAGGAATTTGAAGGGCAACAAGGGGCGGGAGACCAGGGCATGATGTTCGGCTTTGCTTGTAAGGAAACTCCAGAGCTCATGCCGGCGCCTCTTATGTATGCGCATAGTATTTTAAGAAAGGCTTCAGAACTTCGAAAAACAAAGACAATTCCCTGGCTTCGCCCTGACTCAAAAAGCCAAGTAACAATTGCCTATGAAGGTTTTAAGCCGGTGAGGATCGACTCTGTGGTTGTTTCACATCAACATGACCCAGATGTGCCCTATGAAACTATAAAAGAAACAATAATCGAAAGCATTATTAAACCGACGCTTGAGTCAAGCGCTTTACTCGATAAGGAAACAAAGTTTTATATAAATCCTACGGGGCGTTTTGTCATCGGAGGACCTTTTGGCGATACGGGTTTAACCGGGCGAAAACTCATTGTCGACAGCTATGGTGGAATGGGTCGCCATGGAGGCGGCGCATTTTCTGGTAAGGACCCGTCAAAGGTTGACCGTTCTGGTGCTTATATGGCACGCTATATCGCCAAGCATGTTGTTGCTGCAGATCTTGCTGAGCGTTGTGAAGTACAACTCGCATACGCTATTGGGGTGCCATATCCTGTATCCATCTTTGTCGAAACTTTTGGTACAGGAAAGGTTGAGGATCTTGCTATTTCAAAAGCGATAGAAGAAGTCTTTGACTGTAGTCCTGCAGGTATAATAAAAAAGCTCGACTTAAAAAAGCCCATATATAAAAAAACAGCTTCCTATGGGCATTTTGGGCGAGATGAGTTTTCCTGGGAAAAACTTGACTTAGTTGATGCTTTGAAAAAAGCTATAAAATAGCGAGCCAGTCGATTCTGGCTTTGTTCTAGCAGTGAAGGGTTTGCTTTGAAAGAAAAGAAAGAATCAAAAAAACTCCTTGAAAAAGACCCTTGTTCTATAGTCTTACAGGATGAGGGAACTATCTTTGAGATTTTTTCGCTCTTTCAAAAAGCAAATCCTGAACCGAAGACCGAACTTCTTGCGCCAAATGCTTTTACTCTTCTTGTTTCTGTTGTTTTATCTGCCCAGGCTACTGATCGGAGCGTAAATAAGGCGACGGAAGCCTTGTACAAAAAAGTGCAAACACCAGAAGCGATGCTTGCCTTAGGTGAAGAGGGCTTAAAAGAGCATATTAAAACAATAGGCTTGTATCGAGTAAAGGCCGGCTATGTGATTCGCCTGTCGAAAATTTTGGTAGACGAATTTCAATCGAAGATTCCCCTAAATCGAGAAGATTTAGAGCGCCTTCCGGGAGTAGGAAGAAAAACAGCATCAGTTATATTGAATGTTTTGGCCGGAGAAGCGACCATGCCTGTTGACACGCATTTGCTTCGTATCTCGCCGCGAATTGGTCTTTCCGATGGCAAGACTCCCTTGCAAGTTGAAAAAGACTTGCTCGAAAGAATTCCAAAAGAATTTTTACAGCATGCACATCATTGGCTTATCCTGCATGGACGCTATGTTTGTATTGCTCGAAATCCAAAATGTGAAAGCTGTCTTATATCACATCTTTGCAAAAAAAATTGTCTGTAGA
>JAAZLA010000107.1 GCA_012799545.1 Treponema sp. | reverse complement strand
CTTCTTTTTTTCCTGTAAAGATAATCGTTCCGTAGACCATGCTTAGCATAAAGAGGAGAAATAAACTTGCAGCGAGGGCGTAAAAAGAGCTATGCATCGTCTTGACGAGGGGTACTTTGTTGAGAAGGATGAGTCCTTCGGCAAAGACGGATGAAAAAAAGGCAAAGAGCCATGAAATACCGAGAGTCCCCGTGATGGCCGCAATTTGGCTAAAGATTTGCCATTTATATGAAGCCATATAGAGCGTTCCCCAAGGATAGGCTAAAAAACCAGTTGATTTTTGCCACTCAAAGAGGATATATAAGGAGACAAATAAAAAGACTCTCCGTGGTATATGCCAGGGATTTTTTCCGGAGTCAATAATGAGTTTTTTTGAAGGGGGAATAAAAAAAACACCGTAAAAAAGCTGACCGAGAAAAAAACAGGAGATAGTATACCAGATTGTGGTAGCACCGATAGTAAAAAGTGCAAAATCCTTGAAATTACTGAGCCAAAAACTCGATAAAAGATGCGTTACTGAAACGGTGAGAGAAAAAAGAAAGCCACTCTCCCTTGCTGTTTTTGCACGAGAAAAAGCAATATAGAGCGGTACGAGGGCGAAAAGTCCCAAAAAAGGTGAGCCCCAGGGAAGAAATTCGTTTTGAATCGCTAAGGAAAGTAGAATTGCAGAAAAAAGTGCATAAAAAACTTGTAATATTTTGCTCATTATATTATCATTCTATATGATAACGTTAGAGAAAACAATATCTTGGAATTTAAAAGTGAATAGTAGAATAGGTTAAATGAATGGAAAAAGTAGTTTCTGCGCACAATGAAGAATTTAGTTCTCCCCCGGACATCGTCTTGTCAGCACCAGGACGCTTTCACCTCGTAGGAGAGCATTCATGGTATTTTAAAGATAAAACCTTGTCCATGGCTGTTAACTTGCCTGTCTATCTCGCTATTTCAAAACGCCCCGACAGTTCCTTGCGTTTTTACTTTCCACAAACAAAGGAACGAAAACGAGCAAATATAACGAGTTTAAAATATAGACGAGAAGATCGTTGGGCAAATAACGTAAAGGCGCTTATGTTTGCCTTTGTTTCTATGGGTCATGAGCTACCAGGTATGAATGTTACGGTGTACTCCGATATTCTCCCATCAGCTGGCTTTGGCATTACAACAGCGATTAAGGTTGCAACAGCCCTTGCCCTGCGTACATTATTTTCTTTACCCTACGATGATAAGGCGATAATGGATATTTTAGAAAAAGCAAATCGCGTTTTTTTAAGTACTGAGCATTATGTTTCAGACTTGAATGCAGCTTTATTTGCTAAGAAAAACACCTGTATTTTGACAAACCACAAAACAAAAACCTATAAAACAATTCCCTTTCCTTTTAAAGATCATACAATTGTATTGACCGATGCTCGGGTTCCACGGATTTCATTGTGGGACGAAGAAACGATTCGCAGAGAAGAATATCGAAACGTACTAAAGGACTTAGAAATAAGAAAAAATGGCGACTGGGGGTATGAAGATTCAGAGGCAGAAATAGCCGATGTTTTGAGCGATGTTCCTGAAGATGTTCGTCGTCGCCTTATTTGTGTGATGAAAGAGCATCAATATGTCGTCGACGCTGTAGATGGCTTAGAAACAAAAGATTTTTCAAAATTTGCTCGTGCGGTAAATAAGTCCCATGAAATAATGCGAGACCTATATCAAATATCATGTCCAGAGATAGACTGGCTTGTGAAGCGCGTCTTAGAATTTGACTCTATGGCAATTCGTAAGGCTGATTCTTGTGCCCGCATAACAGGTAAGGGCTTTGGACGTTGCACCTATACAATAATAAAAAACGAGGATGTTGAAACCTATATGCAAAAACTTTCTGATTATGAGAGAATTTTTGGCTTTCATCCAGTAACCTATATTGTAAAGCCAGTTGACGGCGCGGCGATACAATACCCGTATAAAAAATCTTGAGCTTCGTATGAAAATTTTGCTTACAAATGATGACGGTATAATGAGTGAAGGCTTGCAGGTTTTAGTTTCAGTTTTGGAAAAAGAGCACGAGGTTTGGGTTGTTGCGCCCGATCGAAATAGATCCGCTGTTTCACATAGCATATTGATGGATATTCCGCTAAAAATTAAGAAAAAAGCGAAACGACAGTATGCCTGCTCTGGTGTGCCTGTTGACTGTGTTGTCCATGGTCTTCGAGCTATTTTAAAGGGAAATCCTGATTGCATCATTTCAGGGATAAACCACGGTGCAAATCTTGGCACTGACATTCTTTTTTCTGGCACTGCAGCAGCTGCACGACAAGGTGCCTTGTATGGCATACCGAGCATTGCATTAAGCTTACAAAGTGAGACAGGGACCTATGATTTTCGGCATTTAGCAGACTTTGTTTTAAAGCATCTTGAAAATATTCTAAAGTTGTCTGAAAGGGACGTTTTTGTAAATATCAATGCTATGTCTCCGGGACCCTATGAGCGTTGTGTTTTAACGAAGCCTTCAAGGCGAACCTATAATGACGGGACGGAACATTTTATTGCACCTGATGGGCAACACTATGCTTTTTTCAAAGGCGGTTCCATCGATACTGAAGATTGTGAAATGGGAGACTATCAAGCGCTTGTTCGCGGTGATATCTCGCTTTCTCGTATTCATGCACAGCCATTGGGTTTGCATTTTGACGAAGAGCTCTGGGAGGCCCTATGTATCAAGCCCTAAAGGACGGAATTTCTCTATACAAGCAAAAAAAATACACTGAGGCGCTTGCCTTTTTTTTAACCGTCCCTGATGGTGATGAAGAAGCTTCACTCGAAATAGCCTATTATCTCGCCCTTTGTTATATGCAGTTGAAAAAAAACGAAGAAGCTATTTTATATTTTGAACAAGTTGTAACAACGGCAAGTGATCTGGGGCGTGTGAGACAAGCTCGATTTTTACTTGCAGTTTTGTACTCAAAAACAGGACGGAATCGGCTTGCAGATTTTGAACTAAAAAAACTTATAGAAAGTGGTAGACAAGATGAGAAAGTGTTTTCTTCTCTTGCCTATGTCTCTTGGATTCAAGGAGATTCCGAATCTTCCATACGCTATTATGAACGCGCTTTGGAGCTAAATCCCGAGTATCCTTCGGCATTGAATGGTCTCGGCTATGTGCTTGCATCTTTGGATAAAGATTTGGCACGGGCACTTTCGCTTTGTAAACGAGCCCACGATTATAATAGCTCATCGGCAGCCTTTTTGGATTCTGTTGCTTGGGCTTATTATAAGCTTGGTTTTTTAAAAGAAGCAAAAAGCTTTATAAAAAAAGCAAAACGCATTGACTCCTTGCATCCTGAAATTATAGCTCATTATGAAATCATTTTTGAAACAAAGGAGGCTGCGAAATAATGAAAAAAAATACATTAAAAAAATATGCTGTCCTTCTCCTTCTTTTTTTTATAGCGAGTGGCTTTCTGTTTTCTCAAGATAGCTTTAGCCAATTAAGAGAACCAAGCCTTGCAGATCGCGGCATTGCTGAAAAAGAATTTCGCCTCGGTGTTTTATCATATTATCGAGGGGCATACAATGAAGCGATTATTCAGTTTGAAAAAGCGCTCGCCTTTCTGCCGCAAGAGTATCT
>JAAZLA010000106.1 GCA_012799545.1 Treponema sp. | reverse complement strand
GGTGGAAATAGCTTTGGCTCTTATGATGCAGAGGGGCAGCTTTTGTGGACTGCATCGCAGTGGAGTCCCATATCTGCTTTCTCGGTTTCACAAGATGCTATTGCTGTTGGCTACATCGACGGAAATCTTCGCTTGTTTTCTGCCGATGGCGACTTGCTTTTTTCAAGCTATCCTGCGGGGAGTAAGTATGAAATTATTTACGGAGCGACACTTTCTTCAGATACCCAACTACTTGCCTCCATCTGTGGCTTAGAAAAGCAGCGTTTTGTTTTATACACAGTCGACGGCGAAAACACAAAAATTATCCACCACGAATATCTAGACGGAGAAAAAACAAGGGCTCGCTTTATGCAATTTAATGCCGATATGAGCAAGGTTTTTTATGATGTCGACCAAGGCCTAGCTGCATTTGATATAAAAACAAAAACGACAAATCTTGTTCCCCTTACTGGGAATATTTGCAGCATGCAAAATCTATCCTTTGAAAATATAATCGCGGTATTAAGTAAAAAAAACAATAGCTGGTATCTATCGCTCTTAGATGCCTATGACGAAATAATCGCAAGCTTTTCTTTTACTGCAGAATCTGCCTCGCTTTTTACCTACGAAAATGCATTGTTTTTGGGAAGGGATGCGAGTCTTTCAAAAATGGAGCTTGTAAGAAAATGAAAAGAGTAGTTAAAGTACAAAAAATACGCCTTTCTGTTTTTATCCTTAGTCTAATGCTTGGCACGGTCTTTTTTTCACAGATGCCCATACAGGCTTTTGAATGGCCGCAAGAAATTGCTTCCCTAAATGAAATCATCTTTTTCTTTGGGGAAGACAGAAAGGACTTTATATCCTCTTCCTTGGTTTTTCCAAAGGGGGAGGTGATAAAGCTTAGTGAAGCTGGAAAAGTACTGTTTCAGTATGAAGCTGAGCAGTCTTGTTCTCGTTTTCCTTCGAGCTTGGGAAACGCCTTGGTGCTCGCCCATGAAAACGATTTACGAAGTCTCTATGCAAACCTTGGAGAAATTGCAGTGGAGAAAGATGCGGACTTTTTACAAAAAGGCTTAGAAATAGCGATGAGTGGAGATTCTGGCTGGCATGAGGACGGAGCTGGCTTAGAATTTGCTGTTATCGATGTAAAAAACAAGGCTCTTGTCAATCCCTTACTTGTTTTTCCCATGGGACATAAGGCAATCGATTTTGCGATAGGAAAAATCTACATAAAGGATGTAAAAGGTGATTATAGAGAACTGGGGACTGGAAAAAGCTTTGAAGAAGGTTTCTATACTTTTTACCGTGAAGCTCGTGATACAATGCCCATTTTCAGAAGCCTTGTATCACTCAATGGAAAGACGATAGATAGCCTCAGCTATGATTCTCTGTCTCTTTGGAAGGAAAAACTCGTTCTTAAATCAAACCAAGCTGTATTGCTCGATTATAAACAGCTTTATCCCATGGAAAACAGGCAGTATCTTTGTGAAGTAAAACTTTCTCGTGGGAAAAACACCGTTCTTGTGCAAGTATTCGATATTTTTGGAAATAAAAAACAAGTTTCGTATACAATCGATGTGTACTAAGAAGCGTGCTAAGCAGTGTACTTAAAAAAAAGCTATCCGATTGTGGATAGCTTTTTTATTTAGTCTTCTCCGTAGAGATGGTC
>JAAZLA010000105.1 GCA_012799545.1 Treponema sp. | reverse complement strand
ACCATTATATGCAGATAAGTCATGTAATGCGCGCACAAGAATGGATTCCTTCAACGCCCTTACATGTGAGAATGTACCATTCTTTTGGCTGGGAAGCTCCTGTTTTTTGCCATTTGCCCATGGTAAACGGAAGTGATGGACAAAAACTTTCAAAGCGTCATGGGGCAACGAATATGAACGAGTTTCGCTCTCGTGGCTATCTTCCTCAGGCTATTATAAACTATGTTGCGATGCTCGGCTGTTCTTACGAAGAAGGGCGGGACCTTTTCCCCCTCGAAGATTTAGAGCGCCTTTTTAAGATAGAGCACTTAAACAAGGCAGGGGCTGTTTTTGACTACAAAAAACTCGAGTGGTTTAACGGCCAATATATCAGACTTTTAAGCGATGAAGCGCTTTTGGAAAAAACACTTCCCTTTATCACTGGTACGGGGGATGCCCTGCTTCCCATACATGCAAGCGATGCCTTTCCTGCTCCTCATACGGGACCAGAATACTCAGGTATTTCCATGAAAGAGGACGGAAGTCTTATTGCTGCCAATATGAACGATGCAGAAATTCGGGCTAAGCTTTTGAGTCTTATGCCGCTTATCAAAGAAAGGCTTTCATATCTAACTGAAGCGGCTGAAAAGGTTGCCTTTATTTTTAAGCCCTTACCAGAAATTTCAAAAGAAGCCTTGATTCCCAAAAAACTCGATGAGTGCAAAACGAAGGAAGTGCTTTCTGGTGCAAGAGACTTTATACGAGAGCTCTTCCTCCTTGACGAAGCGGAGCAAGAGCAACTTCCCAAAAGCTATGCAGAAAAACTCGGGGTAAAACTCGGGGATTTTATGATGCCTTTGCGTATTGCGCTCACCGCAAGCAAGGTAAGTCCACCCCTTGTTGGCTCGATTATTGCCTTGGGAGAGAAAGAAGCTTTGCTACGACTGGAAAAAAGCATAGCCTTGCTTTCTTGCTAGTATATTGCTATACTGTGCTACCATAAAAAAAGAGATTTAGCTCTGTTTTTTTATTTCCATCTGGGAAATATTTTTTTATTGAAACAAAGCGTAAAAATGAGGAGTAATTGATGAGCGAACGAAGCCTTACAATGGAAAAAATAGTGAGTTTATCTAAAAGACGTGGTTTTGTCTTTCAATCAAGTGAGATATATGGCGGTCAGACAGGGGCTTGGGACTATGGTCCCCTCGGCATTGAACTAAAAAACAATATTCAGCGAGCCTGGTGGAAAGAAATGACCCAAATGCAGGACAATATTGTCGGGCTTGATGCTGCTATTTTAATGCACCCAAAGGTATGGGAAGCTTCTGGTCACGTTGCAAGTTTTTCCGACCCACTCGTTGACTGCAAAGACTGTAAAAGTAGGTTTCGTGCTGACGATGACACACAAATTTCTCTCGAAAATGTTGAAAAAAGAAAATGCCCCAAATGTGGCGGACCGCTTACGGAGCCTCGTGCTTTTAACCTTATGTTTAAGACATCGATAGGTGCGGCAGAAGACTCATCTTCTACGATTTATCTACGTCCAGAGACAGCTCAAGGTATTTACGTTAACTATAAAAATGTTGCCCAGTCAAATCGCTTGAAAATTCCCTTTGGAATAGCACAAGTTGGCAAAGCTTTTAGAAATGAGATTGTAACAAAGAACTTTATTTTTAGAACCTGTGAGTTTGAACAACTTGAAATGCAGTTTTTTGTAAAACCAGGGGATGATGAAAAATTCTTTGAATTTTGGAAAGAAGAGCGAATGAATTATTATCCAAAGCTTGGTATTCGAAGGGAAAAACTTCGCTGGCATGAGCATGAAAAACTCGCACACTATGCAAAGGCAGCCTTTGATATCGAATACGAATTCCCCATGGGTTTTCAAGAACTTGAGGGCATTCACAACCGAACCGACTTTGATCTTACACAGCACATGCAGTATTCTGGCAAGGATTTACAATATATAGACCAAGACAATGGAAACGAGCGTTATATTCCATACATTGTAGAAACAAGTGCTGGTTTAACACGAAATGTTCTCATGTTCCTTTGCGATGCCTATGAAGAAGAAAAGGTTGCAGACAATGGCAATGCAGATGATTGGCGTGTCGTGCTTCATTTTCACCCAAGCATTGCGCCCATAAAAGTTGCTGTTCTTCCCTTGATGAAAAAAGATGGTCTTGCCGAGCTTGCAAAAGATATTCAAAACGAGTTAAAAGAAGAGTTTGTAACGGACTACGACCAATCAGGTGCAATCGGTAAACGATACCGACGACAAGATGAAATAGGTACTCCTTTCTGTGTTACAATCGATTACGAGTCAAAAGAAGATGATTCTGTGACTCTTCGTTATAGAGATAGCATGGAGCAAGTTCGCGTAAAACGTTCTGATTTAGTTGAGTTTATACGAAAAGAAATGAAATCCTACAAGCGTCCCTAAACCTTGCTTTTTGAGTGGAGGTAAAAATGGAATACGTTGCCCTAGGTAAAACAAATTTAATGGTAAGCCGCACTTCTTTTGGTACAGGAGGGATAGAAAATCTCGATGACGAAGAAGCTCTATCGATTATAAACAAAGGCTATGAAAAAGGTATCAATTTTTTTGACCTAGCCTCTGTTTCACTTCAAAATCCTCTACGTTATACCTTTATCGATAAGCGTGATTCTGTTATTTTGGGTGTACAAACAAGCGCAAAAAATGCAAACGAGCTCTTGGAAGAAGTTGAAAATTTTTTTACCGTATTTAAGACAGATTATATCGATTTATTGCATTTACATCATTTAGCCTTTGTACCAGTAAAAAACGATTGCTCTGGTCTTATTGCTTGCTTAGAAAGACTGAAAGAAGAAGGCAAGATAAAATATTACGGGTTTTCAACAGAATCTTTGAGCTTGGCAGAAGAGGCTATAGAATCTGGCTTGTATGCGACATTACGCTTTCCTTTTAATTATGTCTCGAATGCGCAAGAAATAGATTTGCTTAGACTTTGCAAAGAAGCAGAGCTTGGTTTTATAGCCTACAAACCCTTACTCGGTGGAAAAATACAAAATATACCGCTTGCCTTTGGTTTTTTACGACAATATGAAACGGCAGTGCCTGTTTGGGGTTTTCGCTCTGAGGATGAATTACAGCAAATTATATATTTTGAAGAGCATCCGCCTCAGGTCGATTCACAATTTTTACAAGACATAGAACAAGAGAAAGCACTTTTTTTTGGTGTATAAAAAATAAATACTGTGCTTAGTCTGATAGCTTAGTTAGTCTAAAGCTAGGAGCTTTTTTCCTTTACCATTTCCATTGCTTTTTGCTTTGTTAAAACCTGTGTAATTTTTAAACCAAAGGTACCAGTGTTTAAAGTTTTGGGCTCTCCTGAGGGCTCAAATTCGTTGAGTATTTGCACAATGGGATTTTGCGGATTTTCTGGGTTTACATCTGTTACCTGTGCTACTTTTCCGTTGGATAGTAAAACATAGCCACCAATTGGGTACAGTGACAATGATAATAAAAGCGCTTTTATAACTGTTGGATCGTAGACCTGTCTGTTGTTTTTGAGCATTTCTATCATTGCCTCATGTGAAGAAGAGGCTTCTTTATAATGTCGTGGTGCGGTAATTGCTTCAAAAGCACAGGCTACAGCAATTATTTTCGCATAGGTTGAAATCTTATCTCCAGAAAGTTTACGAGGATACCCCGTTCCATTTTCTTTTTCGTGGTGTTCGAGTACACCGAGGGAAATATTGAGTGGAAATTCATTTTCTTTTAAGATATTGTATGAAATAATGGGATGGGTAAAAATAGTATTTTTTTCATTTTGTGAAAGCGGTCTGTCGGTCATGTAAAGCTGT
>JAAZLA010000104.1 GCA_012799545.1 Treponema sp. | reverse complement strand
GGTTGTCGGACAAAGAGAAACTACTTAGTAGACTATTTTTTTACTTTGGGGATTTCATGGCGACGATAAAAATGGCTTCGTATCAAAAAATTGCATTGAGTATTGCGCAAGATATTGTCGATGGCAAGTATGCGGTGGGAGAAAAACTTTCTGGTCGCTCAACGCTTGCAAGTCGATACAAGGTTTCATCTGAAACGATTCGTAAGGCAATGGCAGTCTTGCAGGATGTCCAGGTTGTATCGATAAAACCGAGTAGTGGCATTTGTATACAATCGGCACTAAAGGCAAAGGCTTTTCTAGAGCAATACACAAGTGCGCATTCGATTAAGGAACTTCGAAACGACTTGCTTGAATGGATGCAACGACAAAAGCAAGAGACTGATGCGATGCGTTCGACCATGAAAAAATTGCTCGACATGACAGAACGACAAGAGGCGATAAGTCCCTTTAGCCCTTTCACCTTTAAATTGCTTGCTTCAATGAATCATATAGGGCAAACAAGTTCTGACTTGCAATTTTGGCAAGTAACTGGTGCAACGATAATTGCTATTCTACGAGGGGATGAAATGCTTTTATCTCCCGGACCCTATGCTGAGTTTTTAGAAGGCGATCTATTGTATTTTATCGGACCAAAGGAATCCTATGAACGCGTAAAAAATCTCTTTGTGAATTAACGTTGATGCAAACAACAGACTTTTGTATTGACTCATTACTATCCATGCTATGGTGCTTGAACAATATGTTCAGATTTTCAAAACAGGAGAAGAAAATGAAAAGCATTACAAAGGGCTCTCTTATTTTTATTGGGCTTATTTTAACACTGAGTTTTTTTATCGGTTGTACTACCGAAGAAAAAAAGACAATCATCTTTGCGGATCCCGGCTGGGATTCCGTGCAATTACACAACGAGGTGGCAGGTTTCATTGCCATCCACGCCTACGGCTACGATTCATGGCAACAAATCACCGGAACAACACCGGTTACTCACGAGGGTATAATTAAGGGTGAAATCGATGTGCACTTAGAAGAGTGGACAGATAATATTGCCTCATACACAGCAGACCGTGATGCAGGAAAACTGAAAGAAATGGGCGTAAACTTTGATGACAATATGCAAGGCTTTTATGTGCCACGCTATGTTATCGAAGGTGATGCGAGTCGAGGAATTGAAGCATCTGCACCAAACTTAAAAACCGTACAAGACCTTGCGCTCTATCCAGATGTTTTTCAAGACCCAGAAAACAAAACGAAGGGTAGAATTTATGGCTCTATCCCTGGCTGGGAAGTCGATACCATCATGTTCAACAAATACAAATATTATGGCTTAGACGAAAATTTTATCTACTTTAGACCAGGCTCTGATGCGGCTCTTGCTGCCGCCTTCACCTCTGCCATCGACAAGGGTCAAGCAATCGTAGGATATTACTGGGAACCAACCTGGCTCATGGGACTCTACGACCTCGTCTTACTCGAAGACGCCCCCTATATCGATGAAGAAAGCTATATGGCAGGAAAAACAGAATGCCCTGCTGTCGTTTGTACCACAGCGGTAAGCAATGCCTTTTATGAAAAAGATCCTGCCTTTTGTAACGAATTTGTTGCAAACTACAAAACCAGCAGCGCCCTTATTTCTGAAGCACTTGCCTACATGAGCAACAATAATGCCTCTGCAGCAGAAACAGCGCTCTGGCTTATGAAAACCTACGATAATTTACTCGACCTCTGGCTCCCAGAAGATAAGGCAGCGCTTGTTCGACAAGCGCTCTAGCCCTACTCATTTGAAAACGCTTTATACCTACGTTTGTAGCAAGCGTTTTCTTTTTTCTAACAATAAGGAGAAAATATGAAATGGCTAATAGATTTTCCATTTGAAATTACAATCAATAAAAAAGCCATAGACAGCGCAATTCGTGCATTTAGCGTAAAACACGATGCTTTTTTTTCAGCCATAACCTCGGGCTTAAATGGTCTCATAGGCGGAATCCACAGTCTCTTAAACATTATCCCCTGGTGGCTTTTTATCCTCGCAATTTTTTTTGCGGGATGGAAGAGCACCGGAAAACTTAAAAACGGCATTGTTTTTGCCCTCGCTATAACAGTTATCGGCATCGCCGGACTTTGGGCACTTATGCTCGAAACACTTTCAATCATAATCGCCGCAGTTATTATATCGCTTTTTTTTGGCTTACCACTCGGCATTCTCTTGGCACAATTCGACAGAGCTGAAAAAATTGCACGCCCTGTTTTAGATACAATGCAAACAATGCCCGTCTTTGTCTACCTCATCCCCGCACTTTTATTTTTTGGCTTGGGAAAGGCTCCCGCAGTTATCGCAACAACAATTTACGCCATCGTACCGGTAATTCGTCTTACGAGTTTAGGAATTCGACAAGTTGATAAGGAAGTAGTAGAGGCGGCAAAAGCCTTTGGCTCAACAGGAGTGCAAACACTTATCAAGGTGCAAATTCCACAAGCAAAAGCTACCATTATGACAGGCGTAAATCAAACCCTCATGATGGCAATGGCAATGGTTGTAACCTGCTCCATGATTGGTGCTTCAGGTTTAGGCATGGAAGTACTTATGGGAGTACAGAGAATAGAAATAGGACGTGGACTCATAGCAGGAATTGCAGTAGTCATTCTTGCAATTGTACTCGACCGCATAACACAGGGCATTGCCGAAAAAGGACAGAAAAATGGAAAACAATGATACTAAAATAATACTCGAAGCAAAAAAAGTTTCAAAACTCTACGGCTTAAACAAAGGCGATGCAATAAAACTTTTGCAAAAAGGTGCAACAAAGGAAGAAGTCCTAAAAAAAACAGGCGTCTCAGTTGCCCTTTGGGATGCATCCTTCGATGTAAAAGAAGGCGAAATCTTTGTACTCATCGGACTCTCCGGCTCAGGAAAATCTACCATGGTACGCTGCCTAAACCGACTCAATAAACCAAGTTCAGGTGAAATCTTTTTCAAAGGAAAAAAAATACAAAGCTTTACAAAAAAAGAACTACAAGACTATAGACGAAATCATATCGCTATGGTCTTTCAAAGTTTTGGCCTTATGTCTCACAGAGATGTACTTTCAAACGTAGTCTACGGTCTTGAAATAAAAGGCGTAGGAAAAGAAGAACGTGAAGAAAAAGCACAGGAAATAATCGAAATGGTTGGGCTCTCAGGCTTTGAACACCACCCCATCACAAGCCTTTCAGGCGGCATGAGTCAACGCGTAGGTATAGCACGCGCCCTTGCAACCGACCCAGAAATTTTATTGATGGACGAACCCTTTTCTGCCCTCGATCCACTCGTACGTAAAGAAATGCAGTTTGAACTTTTATCGATACAAAAAAAATTAAAAAAGACCGTTGTTTTTATTACCCACGATATTAACGAAGCCTTTAAACTCGGCGACCGCGTCGGCATAATGAAAGACGGAAAAATTGTCCAGATAGACAGCCCCGAAGAAATGTCCACTCATCCTGCCGACAGCTACGTAGAAGATTTTATAGAAGGCGCTGATAAAAGTCAGGTACTCACCGTAAAAAATGTAATGATAAAACCACGCTCCCTAGTAAAAGAAAGAGACTCTCTTAAAACAGCCTTACGACAAATGCGCTCAAACGACGTCTCATCAGTTTATTGCGTTGATAACGACATGCATTTTTTAGGCATTGTATTGATTAACGATGTCATACAAGCAATGCAAGAAAACAAAGCACTAAAAGAAATTATTATTTCCGATATAGAAACGACAAGTGAAGACACCGCAATTAGCGAAATTATTCCCATAGCAAGTGAAACCCGTTATCCTATCGCAGTCTTGGACGAAGAGAAAAAACTCAAAGGCTTAGTGAGCAAGGCAACCATTTTATCTTCAGTGCATTAAACCAGAAATCGATAGAGGCTAAAAAAAGTAGTAACCAATATACGAAAAAGCATAAAAAGTGTATGGTAGGAAAATGAATACTCTTTTACTAGCCTATGACTCTTGCCGCCTCTGTCCCCATGATTGCAAGGTAAACCGCAACAAGGGCGAACTCGGCATCTGTGGCGAAAGCGCAGAACTTCGCCTTGCCTTTGCTGGCCTTCACTTTGGAGAAGAACCACTCATAACAGGAAGCGGCGGCTCAGGCACAATCTTTGTAAGCGGCTGCAATTTAGGCTGTGCCTTTTGCCAAAACTTTCAAATCTCACAAGAAAAAATGGGCTCCGTCGTAAGCACCGAAGACTTTG
>JAAZLA010000103.1 GCA_012799545.1 Treponema sp. | reverse complement strand
AGTGTTTTCTTGCTTGGAGTTGCGATAAAAACATTGCCACTCGGAACAGCCTATGTGATTTGGGTCGGTATCGGCGCCGTGGGAACAGCCATTGTGGGAATGCTTTTGTTTTCTGAACCAGTTAGTTTTCTTAGGGTCGCGAGCCTTTTTCTCATCGTCATAGGTGTTGTCGGACTTAAATTTTCTCACGGTGGATAATACAAACTGAAATACTACGTTATAAATATTAGCAAATTGAGTATGAAGTTTTAATATCAATACGCTTACCCCATATCCAAATGCAAAAATCTCAGGATAACTTATAACCATAATGTTATGGTCATCAAAAAGGTTTTCAAAAACAGGACGAGCCGCCAAACCATAATGTTATGGTATTAGCGATTGGCTCGCTATTTTGATAGGTCTTGAAGCGCTTATCTCTCAAAAGCTGGGGCCATGAGATCTATCTCGAAAGATTTTATATCTAAAGCACGAGCTTTTTTATTCCATTGCGATACTGTTTTTTGTGTGCTTTGTATAATTTCATGTGCTTCTTTTAATTGTAATTGATAATACTCTGCTGTCGATAGGGCAAGTTCATAATCGAGAGAATTGTCAAATTCATCTATTGCTAAAGAAAGCCCCTGTGGTTTAGGATTTGGGTTTATATCATAACAGGGGGAAAGTCGCCATCCGTTTTGTTTTAAAAGAAAACCATGGTTACGCAGATGGTCATCGGTATTGCCAACAGCAATTGAAAAAACAATTCTGGACCAAAGTTCTTTTAAGTCAGCTTTTGGCTTACTGCTCTGTCGCAAAATAAACTCAACCAATTCCAGGTAACTCGCTCCTTCCAAAAATGAATAGCCATCTTTTTTCCCAAGCAAGGTCATAGCCGATGCAAAATGTATTCGTTCCTTGCCAAGTCTGTCAAAGCGTTTTGTTAAAAAAGTTCTCCCACGATCCGAAAATTTTTCCAATTTTACTTTGCTCATTTTAAGATCAAGTTCCTGTGCCATTTGTGCGCAGAGCATTTCCCATGCGGCACTATCGTAGATGTCATTTTTTGCAGGAAATTTTGCAATCCATATATTGCCTTTTTCATCTAAAACATTTGCTTTAGGTCGAGCGCCTCCAAGAGAAGAACCCGGAGCGAGTAAAAGCGATAGCCAGTTCTCTTCATCACCTTCCTCTTCAAAAAGATAGGATGCAAATTCTAAATCGCGCAAACGGGTCCATGGCGGGGTGATAAAATGGCTGTCAGCATTTTGAAATTGCGTATCGTTTTGTCTTTTAAATCGTAAAGCTCCCATGCGGCTTTCATCGTATACGGATAGCAAAAAATCTTTTTCTCCAAGCTGTTTCACTTTTCGCTTTTCTTGTCTTGCAAGAATTGCTTCTTTTCTTTGCATTAAAAGGCGACCCCAGCGATCGGGGGAAGAATCTAAAAATAAACCAAAGTTGCTTTTTTCATTTTGAAGATAATGCCAGCCTTGATACAAAAGTAAGTCTGGATCCAAAACAAGACTTTGCTGTTTAAGCCAGCTGTCTTCGTATTTGAAAGAAAAAATCTCCTTTCCCCGAAGCTCTTCAACACGCAACAGACCAAGCAAGACAGGACCCTGCAGGTTTTTCCAATCGGCATAGACTTCAATTAATTCACTATTCATTTTCATCCGTTTTTTCTCTCTTTTGAGCCCTTCTTCGAGTGGGGAGCTGTAAGTCTTGCAATTTTCTTCCAAAGACGTCATCTCTTGCAACTGCTTCCAAATCCATTTCAAGCCCCAATATAAAAAGCACCTGAATAAAAACAGCAAGTGATACAGTGCCAGAGCCATTTTCTAGTTTACTCAATGTTTGCCTGCTAATACCTGCCCGTTCGGCGAGCATTTGTGCGCTCATATTTCTCCTCAAGCGCGCAAGGCGTATTTTTTCGCCTAAATCAACGAGGATTCTCTGTATTCTTGGCAATAATGCAGGTGTTTCTTTAGCCATAACGT
>JAAZLA010000102.1 GCA_012799545.1 Treponema sp. | reverse complement strand
GTTATGCTTGTGAGAAAACTTGTCGGTAGTACCCTTGTTTCAGAGGCAGCACCTGGTACTATACGTGGAGATTATTGCTGTCATACTCCGCACAATATAATTCATGCTTCTGACACAAAAGAAAACGCAGAACGAGAAGTCGCCCTTTTTTTCAATGAAGAAGAGATCTGTGTTTGGAAAGATGATGCAGGCTGTTGGTATTAAAATCATCGTATGTAAGGATATAAAATGAAACAAATCGGTATACTCGGTGCTGGCGCATGGGGAACAGCTATAGCGCAGGTTTTGGCAAAAAATGGAAATAAGGTTGTCCTTTGGGCAATGGAAAAAGAAGTCGTTGAAACAATAAATACGCGGCATGAAAACTCCCTTTTTCTAAAAGGAATTCAGCTTCATGAAAATATTACTGCGAGTCAGTCTATCGAAGAGGTTGCGCAGGATAAAGAATATCTCATCCTTGCAAGTCCTTCTTTATACTTGGCAAGTACGGTAAAAAAAATAGCGCATTTAGAAAGTTTGCAAAATGGGACGACTTGTATAGGTGTTTTGACAAAGGGCTTTATCCCCTCAGATACTGGTCCTAAACTCATCGTTGAAACACTTGAGTCTGTCTTGCCTGCTGTGTATCAAAAAAGTGTTGTGTATATTTCTGGTCCCAGTCATGCTGAAGAGGTTGCAACGGGAAAACTAACTGGTTTGATTGCTGCAAGCGAAAGCCCCAAAAATGCAATACGGTTTAGGGAATTGCTTAAATCTGAAAGTCTCATGGTTTTTTCTAGCCTTGACGTAATAGGTGTACAAATTTGTGCTGCTGCAAAAAATGCCGTTGCGGTTGTTTTTGGTTGCCTTGATGCGGTTACTGAAAGTTCAGATTTTTTTGGAGACAATACAGAATCTCTTTTACTTGCTGCAGGATTAAATGAAATTCAAACGCTTGGTTTTGCGATGGGCGCAACACATGCCGAAACCTTTACTTCCATTGCGGGAGTTGGTGATCTCGACGTAACCTGTCGAAGTCCCTATGGGCGAAATCGAAAGTTTGGGCGCGAAATTATTCTAAACAATAGTTTAAAAGATTTTAAAAATCTCAATGATATAATCGATAACATAGATAAAATTGGCTACCTTCCTGAAGGACTTGTCGCTTGTAAATATATTCAAGAAATTTCGGAAGCTAAAAATTTACGCCTTCCTATTTGCAATGGCTTATATAAAATCTTAAATAAGGAAATAGAGCCAATAGATTTTTTAAAGGAGGTTTTGTTTTAAGCCATGCTAGAAAAAATTACACATACCTTTAGTGACATTTTTAAAAAAATCTCTGGCAAAGCCAGCATAAGTGAAAAAAATATAGAGGAAGCGGTTGAAGAAATCAAAATGGCCCTTCTTGAAGCCGATGTTAATTTACGCGTTATACGACGGTTTGTAAATAGCACCATTGAAGAAGCAAAGGGCGAAACGGTTTTACGATCTGTTAATCCTGGTCAACAATTTATAAAAATAGTACATGATAAAATTGTATCTCTTCTCGGTGATACAAAGCAAGATTTACAACTCAAAGGTCCTGACACAGAATCTATTATTTTGTTTTTGGGCTTGCAAGGTTCAGGTAAAACAACTTCAGCTGCAAAACTTGCTGCCCGTTTAAAAAGTGAGGGTAGGAAACCGCTTCTTGTTGCCTGTGATTTAGTGCGCCCTGCTGCTGTTGAACAACTTTCGATCTTGGCAGAAAAGATTTCTGTTCCTGTTTACAAAGAAGATACAAAAGATGCACTGAAGGTTGCAAAAAATGCAATTGGCTTTGCAAAGAAAAATGGCTTAAATACCATCATCGTCGATACAGCTGGACGAATGCAAGTTGATGAAGACATGATGGCAGAAATAAAGAGCATTAAAAAAGCACTCAAGCCAGATGAAACCATTCTTGTTGCAGATGCAATGACTGGACAAACGGCCGTCGATGTTGCAAAAACCTTCGATGAAGCTTTGGAACTTTCTGGCATTATATTGACTAAGTTTGACTCCGATGCTCGAGGTGGAGCCGCCCTCTCTCTTAAATCGATAACAGGGAAGCCAATTCTCTTTATCGGTACAGGAGAAAAAACTGAAGACTTCGAACCCTTTCATCCTGAGCGAATTGCAAGCCGTATCTTAGGCATGGGCGATATTGTTTCTTTAGTTGAAAAAGCGCAAGAAACAATTGATGAGGAAGAAGCGCTCGCCTTGCAAAAAAAGATGGCAAGCAATGAGTTTACTTTGCAAGATATGCTCGATCAATTGCAAAGGGTAAAAAAAATGGGCTCTATGCAATCGCTCTTGCAGATGATGCCAGGACTTGCTGGACAAATAAGCGAAGATGATTTAGATACGAGTGGTATGAAATACCAAGAAGCAATTATTCTTTCTATGACAAATCAAGAGCGAAGCAATCACTTGATAATAGGTCCGAGTCGACGGCGACGAATTGCAAAGGGCTCTGGTACCTCCGTTGCTGAAGTAAATCGTCTTATAAAACAGTTTGAAAAAACACGCCTTACAATGAAAAAAATGTCAAAGAATAAAGGAATGCAAGCAAAGATGATGAATCAGTTTGGGGGAATGTTTTAGGCTTTGAGACTGTGAAAGTCTTTTATCATTAAATAATCTTCGTGTCCCACATGATCAAGTTTTTCGCAGATGATTTCATATCCAAGCCGCTGATAAAACCGTACAGCAGGATTATCCTTTTGTACCGAAAGAGACGTTTTGCTATATCCATTTTCTTTAAGCAATTTAAATAGTTTATGCATCAATTTCATTCCTATGCCGTATCCTCGAAACTCCGGGAGTATAGAAACGGCAAGCTCAGGTGTGTTATTGTCCAAATGACCGTAGGCAGATATAATTCGAGTCCATGCTGCACCGACAACTTGACCACTCTGCTCTGCAATCACACCTAAATCTCCGGGTCTATCTCCAAAATCCTTGATATAAATAAATATTTCAGGATCATTGATGATGCTTCTAGGTGGAAGATTCTCCCCATCAGGAATAAAAATCGAGTGATACAAAAATTCGTTTAAACAGGCATAGTCAGACTTTTCCATGGCGCGAACCTTCGCGTTTATCTTGTGCGCTGTAATAATCGTGTTACTACGTGCGTTTACAGTTATAACAATACCTTTGCCATAAGCATACAAATTTTTACCCTGTCCAATGATACTATTTGCTTGCTTTATAGTTTCTTTGCACCACTCTACGATATCGTCAGCATCTATGCCTAGATTTTTCTGTATGCGTATCGTCCCTAATTCTGTTGTGTGGAGTTTTTCTATGTTTTGAATTAAATCATTCATTACGAAGCCTCTTTGCATAGGTGTTGATCTTTTTTTCTTTTCCAACAAATCGCTTAACAAGCACAATATATTCAATTGATTTGTAATTAAAGATAAAACTACATATTGTCCAATTTTTACAAACCATATCATCTTTTAATGCTTTTAAGTTATCAAGAATCATAACTTCCCCCTAACTCCTTATACTTTTACCAATGCATACATTTTCATGTCAACGACTTGTTCATTTTTAACTGCATTGCTATGTAAAGTTCCCTCAAATTGAAATCCTGCTTTTTCGAGAATACGGCATGAGGCAATATTATGGGCAAAGGGTTCCGCAAAAATTCTAATAATATCAGTATTCTCAAACACATAGCTGCAAGCTTGTATCACAGCACTTGTGCCATAGCCTTGTCCCCAATGTTCCTCTCCTATGTAATATCCAAGTTCAGCAGTCTTATAATGAATGTTATCACGGCGAAACGCACCATGGAATAGTCAATATAAGTGCAGTCCCCAAATACCCCAAATATTTAAGCAACAGCCTTTGGATCTGATGCTTTTCCTTGATAAACAGACGGAGGAAATCCGTCTTCAGTTACGGTAGTTACTCTGACCGTATTGTAATATGCAAAAGTATATCGCCAAACCTCCTTTTTCACTTCTTCAACCGTCATATGCGCGGTATCGAGCTTGTAGAGTTTTTCCTTCTTGAGCGTTGCAAACCAGCTTTCCATACGAGCGTTATCGTAGCACTTATCAGTACCGCTCATGCTTTGAATTGCATGAAAACTTCCGAGTGTTTTCTTG
>JAAZLA010000101.1 GCA_012799545.1 Treponema sp. | reverse complement strand
TTTGAAAAGACTTGAGAATGTAGAAAACTATGTACTCGCGACAGAAATTCTGCATACAAATACGACTGACTATAGCTCACTTCTATAAGATAATTTTCAACAATTGCTCTTTTAGTAAAAAGAACATTTCCATCTTGAACATTTTTCGGTATAGTTGAAAAGAAAACTTGTTTTGATTGTACATTTGAAATATGTAAAAACAAATGCTCAGGCAATAAAACAGATTGAATAACACGTGTAACTAAATGTGGATCCTTGCCCGAATAGGAAACTAACTCAGAAACTTTTTCTAAAAAAAAACTTTGCTCGTTGTTTAATTGATCTTGCACATTTTTTTGAATGCCATCAAAAGTTGCAATAGCATTTTCGACGGTATCTTTTAAATAATCTGTTTTATATTCGTATATTTGATCTGAAACAAGATTCGCATAGGTATTTTCTGCATTTTTTGAAATTTTAGTAATTAAAAAAACACTTATAACACAAAGGACTAATAACAAAATTACATATAAAAACATAATTTCAAGTGGCATTGCAGTAAAAAAGGGGGTTCTTTTATTGCTGAAACCAAGTCTATCTTTCATGGACTATAGTATCTTCGCAAATTGAAAAAAAGTCAAACATTTTCGAAAGCCATTCTTCTCTTCTAAAAAACCGACTATTTTGTATGAGGCTAAAAAGCTTTTGAGATGCAGTAGTATTTTTTTTATGTCCCGGGCCAAAAGAAACAGAGGCATTTTCCGTATTGATAATTATAAACCGATTGCGCATTTTTTTATTTTTTTTATGCTCTTTTATTGCGATACTTTCATAGAGGTAAATGCCTCCACGGGGAGAGAGCACAAACCATTGTATTTTTTTTTGACATTTTGGATTTAAGCCAATCTCTTTAAAAAGCTTGTCGAGTTCTTGAAAAAGCATTTCCATCGGTATGAGATCTGTATGTAAAACAAGCATTATTGAAAAAACATACTCTTTCCCCAATAGGAAACGCTTTTTTGACAAAATCCATTCAGGACAGCTAAGAGAAAAAAGCTGCGTATTTTTTTGTAAAACAGGCTGTAGATATTCTAACAAGGCTTTTTCTATCATTTTTTACTTAAAATCCTTTCGCTTTACACAGTTCGCTATTCTATAGATCTTTGCTCTTTTCCCCAAATAATACTTTTTATAGTATGCAAAACTGCTTTATTGTACTATAATAGTACTATTATATACAACAAATAACATATCAATAAGGGGGTAAAATCGATGTTAATAAATGTCATTACACCAGAAATTCAAGAATTAATCAATTCACACGATTGGAAGAGTCTTAAAGAAGTTTTACCTGGTTTAGAACCGATAGACACCTCTGATTTGATACGTTCGGTTTCGAGCACAGAAGATCGCGTCATTATTTTTCGCCTCCTTCCTCGAGACCTTGCTGCAGATGTTTTTTCCGAAATGGATTGGGACCTACAAGAAGATATCCTTTCTGGAATGAATAACACACAAATTCGCCAAATCCTAACAGAACTCGAACCAGATGATCGAACCCGGTTTTTTGAAGAATGCCCCTCAGAGGTAACCCGCAAACTTATAGAATTTTTGCCCGTAGATGAGCGAAAAAAAACGCTTGAACTACTCGGTTATCCTGAATATT
>JAAZLA010000100.1 GCA_012799545.1 Treponema sp. | reverse complement strand
TCCTTGGCATGAGTGAAAACTTTGGGCTTGCCTTTTATAAATCTCAAGAGGCTGCTTCTGCAAGTTTACCTGACTTACCAGAAGAAGGTAAGGTAAAAAAAGTTTTAATTAGCCTTTCAGAGAAAGTTCATCAAGCGAAGGATGCCGTTGAGGTTGGAAGGGGCTTTCATAAAATGGGCTTTTCTATTTTGGCAACAGAGGGAACAGCAGCGTTTTTCCAAAAAGAAGGCATTCCTTGCGAGGTAATAGCAAAGCTTAACGAAGGTCGACCAAATGTGCTTGATGTGATATTGAACAAAGAAGTTTGTCTTGCGATAAATACACCGAGTGCAAAAAAAGATGTTATAAAAGATGAGGCAGCGATTCGCCAAGCGGTTATAAAGTACAAGGTTCCGTATATTACCACCTTGGCAGCGGCAAAGGCAGCGGTGCAAGGAATTTTGGCATCTTCAAAGGGCAAGGGCTCAGTAAAATCAATACAGGAGTTTCACAAAGAAATACGCTAAGGCGAAAAAGCTTTTTTAGAATGCTTGTCTAAAAAGATTTCTCTGTTTATACTCTAGCCTATGCATTTGTATCAAATTTTTATTATAGCACTAGGGCTTTCTATGGACGCTTTTGCCGCAGCTCTTTGTAAGGGCTTGGCGATGTCCAAAAAAAACCTAAAAATAGCCTTGCTCATTGCTCTTTTTTTTGGCGGCTTTCAAGCCTTGATGCCCTTGTTAGGTTGGCTTTTGGGCTTTCGTTTTGCAACATATATAGAAGCCTATGACCATTGGATAGCTTTCGGAATCTTGACAATTCTTGGCGGAAAAATGCTTTTTGAAGCAATAAAAAACCGAAATGAAGGCTGTCCTGTGTATTCAAATAAAAAAGAAGTGTATAAACGGGAACTTTTTCAGCTCGGCTTTGCAACAAGTATAGATGCTTTTGCGGTAGGGCTCACCTTTGCTTTTTTTGAAGTTGCGATACTTCCCGCAATAGCTATAATCGGGCTTGTAACCTTTGCTATATCTCTTCTCGCTGTCTATGTGGGAAATTATTTTGGGGAAAAACTCAAAACAAAGGCAGAAATTTTTGGGGGAATTGTCCTCATTGGCATCGGTCTAAAAATCCTTATAGAACATCTTTTTGCTGCTTAATATACCTTGTCAGTATTGAATTTACCGTTTATAATACAGTCATTCTCATTTTGACAGAGAATGATATTTTGTCATGTTTGATAAAGGATCTTGATTTATGCAAAGTACAATGCCAAAGATGCTACGCGAGGTAGCAAAGCAGCATCCAGACGTTTCAGCTCAGTATTTTAAAGATGGAACAGGGCGTTTTCAGTCGGTAAGCTATTCCGATTTATACGAAACTATTCTCAATGTTGCCTCAGGTTTGCTTCATTTAGGGGTAAAACGAGGTGACCATGTAGGTATAATTTCTGATGACAGAAAAGAATGGCAAGAAGCAAGCATGGCTATTATGGGTCTCGGCGCTGCCGATGTTCCTCGGGGTTGTGATGCAACAAATGCAGACCTTTCCTATATTTTATCCTTTGCAGAGTGCGAATTTTGTTTTGTAGAAAATCAAGCACAGGTAGAAAAATGTATTTCTATTCGTGAAGCAATCCCAAACGTAAAGACGCTTATTGTATTTGATTTGGTGGAAAAGACAGCGCTCGAAGCAGCAAAAAAAGCGGGCTTTAGCCTTATACAATATAGCGATGTGATAGAAAAAGGGAAAAAAGAGCGAGAAAAAACTCCTGGCTTTGTTGAAAGTGAAATAGATGCAGGCGGTGAAGAAGATATTGCTTGTATTATTTTTACTTCTGGAACAACAGGGGAGCCTAAGGGCGTTATGCTTTGCCATCGTAACTTTTTAACACAACTCGATGAATTACCAGAGCTTATAAC
>JAAZLA010000013.1 GCA_012799545.1 Treponema sp. | reverse complement strand
TTAAACGCATCGCAACATACAAAAGAGTTTCAACTTCTTGTTACAGCTTACGAAACGCTTTCAAATGCAAAAACTCGTTCTTCATTTGACTGGGCTTTTTCTCAAAGTGAAAAACAAAAACATTTTGACTATCGCGTATGGCTTTTAAAACGCGATGATGATGAAAGTCGTGTGAAACTCATTATCTATGACCTACTTCGCCACAGGGAAGATGAAGCCGTTGCGCTCTATCTTAACATAAAAAAAGAAAATCCTTTTTTTTGTTTTTCATCTTTTTTAGGTCGGGAAGCTTTTATGGACCTCGGCTATATACTAGCAGAAGAGCTTTTATTTAGAAAAGAATATTACGATGCGTTTTTACTTTTTGAGCGTATTATCAAGATGGAATGTGAAAAAGCTTATTTTAAGCATTTTTATCCAGAAGTTTTAAAACAGGTCAATGCTATCTTACGTGCATCATTTGTCTCGAAACTTTCTGATGAACTTGCAATTGATTTGTACGAGAGAGCAATAGACCTGCCTCTAGATAAAAAATATGGGGCGCTTTGTTTTTGTAAGGCAGGGGAGTTGTATCTTAAAATGGGAGATATGGAAGCAGCAAAGATTTGTTTTAAAGAAGCACTTCTTTTAGATACGAGCTTAACTGAAAAAAATACTACGAAAAAGTTTTTTGAAACAGCTTGAAATGAGGTTTTAAAATTTTTATATTAGATACGGTAGAATACGAAAGGAATGAATACAATGATACATTTAAAAAATGAAAGTCAAATAGATGGTATTAGAAAATCGTGTAAGCTTCTTGCGCAATTATTTGAAGAACTCATCCCAGAGGTAAAAGCAGGTATGAGCACAGCGGATATCGATGCGCTTTGTGTCGACTTTATAACAAAGCATGGGGGAAAACCTGCATGGCATCAAGAAGGCTTTCCTGGAGCTGCTTGTATTTCTATAAACGAAGAAGTTATACACGGGCTTCCATCTAAAAAAAAGTTTCTGAAAGAGGGCGATATTGTTTCTTTGGATATAGGAATAAATCTCGATGGATATATTTCTGATGCAACGAAAACAATCGCCATCGGGGACATTTCACCTGAAGCAAAAAAACTCATGGAAGTTACTAAAAAATGTCTTGAAGAGGGCATAAAGGCTTGCGTCGTGGGAAATCGTATAAAAGATATTTCCCTTGCGGTTTCAAAGGTTGCTGAAAAAGAAGGCTACGGCATTGTAACAGATTTTTGTGGACACGGCGTTGGCTTGGCGGTTCATGAGGAGCCATCTATACCAAATAAACCACAAATGGGAAAAAATCCTCGCATTCAAGCAGGAATGGTGCTCGCAATAGAACCTATGATAAATCTCGGTACCGGGGATGTGGAAGTTTTAAGCGATGGCTGGACGGTTGTGACAAAAGACAGAAAAATATCCTGTCATGAAGAACATACAGTTGCCGTTTTTGCAGATAGAACAGAAATCCTATCGATTTTATAAGAATCTTGTAACATTTTTATAAAAAAAGTATTTTATTAGTATCTGTGATTACTAAAAACAATCTTGAAAGTGTGGACCTTTCTTAATTGTCTTATTTTGGAGGTTTAGTATGAAGACGTGGACAAAAAGATTTTTTTATTCTCTCCTTTTTTTAATCGGTATTTTATTGTTTGTTTCATATTCTTGCTCAACAAGCAAAACAGGTTCGAGTAAAACTGCTTTTGCAGATACTTCCCCTGAAGTAATAATTGGCAAGGATAATCTTGCGGTTCTTGAAGCGATGCAGGGCGCCTTTCGCTCTATCGCTTCTCAAGTCCTTCCTTCTGTAGTTGAACTCGATGTGGTTGAAACAAGGCAAAGACAGCAGTTTTCTTTTGGGGACTTGTTTGATTTTTTTAACCGTGGCGAGGACTCAAAAAATGGTACTCAAGAATATGAAGCAAGTGGTATGGGTTCAGGCGTCGTTGTTCGAAAAATAGGGAATATCTACTATGTTTTGACAAATAATCACGTTGCAGGTTCTGCAAAACAAATTTCTATTAAACTAAACGACGGGCGCATTTTTACAGGAACGCTTGTTGGAAAAGATGAGCGAAAAGATATAGCCCTTGTTTCATTTGAAACAAAGGAAGATGTTCGCGTTGCACAACTTGGAGATTCAGATTTAGTACAACAAGGCGATATTTGTTTTGCGATGGGTACACCACTCGGTTATTTTTCTTCGATTACGCAAGGAATCGTGTCGGCTACGGGGCGAGCAGGAACCTATGTAAATAATATTTCAGATTTTATTCAAACTGATGCTGCGATTAATCAGGGTAATTCCGGTGGTCCCTTGGTTAATATTTATGGTGAAGTTATTGGTATAAATACTTGGATTGCAAGTCAGTCCGGTGGCTCTCAAGGGCTCGGTTTTGCTATTCCTATAAATAATATCAAACGTGCAATCGATGATTTTATTGCAACGGGTGAGGTAACCTACGGTTGGATGGGTGTTTCGCTTGTTGAAATAAACGATGAATATAAAGAAGATTTAGGCGTTAAAGGGCAAAATGGAGCCTTCCTATCATCGATTTTCCTAACTTCTCCTGCAGCAAAGGCCGGAATGCAAGCTGGTGACTATGTTATTTCACTCAACGGGAAGGCAGTAAAGTCTGTCGACCAACTCGTGCGCGATGTAGGTGATATTCCTGTTGGAAAGGAAGCTGAATTTAGGCTTATTCGTGGGAAAAAAGAAATGACGCTAAAGGTAAAGATTGAAAAACGAGATGAAAAGATGGTGAGCGACTCTTCGAAACTTTGGCCTGGCTTTATTGCAAACCCCATAACTGATGAAATACGTACTCGTCTTTCGCTCGACAAAAAAATTGCAGGTGTTGTTATTTCAAACCTTGAAGCAAAGAGCCCCGCTGCAGCGATGCGCCTCCAAGCGGGTGATATTATTACAGCAGTAAATGATAAGGCGGTAAAAAACTTAGCTGAGTTTTATGCTGCTTTGGATACTGTCGGCCAAAAAGAAATCTGGTTCGATGTGTATTCCAACGGGCATACCTTAACTACAACTCGGTATAAGTTTTAGCGATGAGTGAAACAAAACATGTCAATTTTTTTGCTTTAGAAAAAGCATGTAAAGAAAAAGGCTGTCCCTTTTGCAATCTCATAAACGAAAGGATATATCGGTATATCGACGGTATGCTTTTTGAGCATGTTTCCGATATACCCTTTCGCCGCGCCTATCGCGCTGCCGGTGGCTTTTGCGACAGACATGGGAAAATTTTGCTTCATTATCGTGATGGTCTCGCTGTTGCGATCTTGGGGCAAAATATTTTAAGTGATTATATAGAAGCCTTTAAGAAAAAAAAAGCTCCAAAGTTTAAAGCATGCTGTCCTGCGTGCATCGAACAGGAAAAAATAGAAAAAGATTTTTCAAGTTTTTTAAGTGAAAATCATAAACACAAAGAAACTCAAGAACAGCTTACTGCATATTTTACTGCCTCCGATGGGCTTTGCGTACCTCATTATGCAAAACTGCTTTCTTTATTTAATCCGCCTACCTGGTTAAAAGAATTTCAGGAAACGCTTTTTTCAAGCCTTAACGAACGAGCTTTGCGATTTATCGATTATTCAGCTTGGGGAAATCAAGATAAATTTGAAAGCCTCTCTAGAGAAGATCAAATTGTGTGGCAGGAACTTGCTCGTGTTTTGCGGGGAAGCGTGGAGTAAAAAAAACTAGTATTCGTTTTCGGAAAGCCCAGTTGTTTCGAAAATATCTTTTGTGATGCGAAGTTTTTCCTCCCCTATAACCTCACCTTTCCTTGCGACGCTTTAAGTTTTAGAAATATAAATTTATTGTGAAACAGAAAAACTTTGCTCAATGCGACATGGATGTCGCAGGGATTTAGTATGACAGTTTTGTTTACAAAACTGTCGAAGTTATTTCAAACATGGATGTTTGAAATAACGTAAGAATCCTGTCTATCCTGTTTACTCGAATAGTTTTTTTCAAACACGGACGTTAGAAAAAACGTATGCGGCATGGACGCCGCAGTGACTAAGTATGACAGTTTCTGCAAGCACACCAGTTGGCGCCACCCTGGTTATGTTTTCGATAAAATTCAAAAAAGATGCAAAAAAAACGGTGCCTTTGTCGCCTTTACAAGTTTAGTTTCTGTACTTACTATGCCTATTATTATTGCATTGGTTGCTTAAATTTTTTTTATATTGATTGTTTTCTCTTTCATATTATAGTATACTGCAATGCGTGATAGATTTAGCAGCTTTTGAAAAGGTTATACCTCAAAGTAGTAATGATTTCTCATCTCATAAATCTTCAATTGAAGATACAAAAATGTGTGCAAGTAAAACAGCAAGCTTTATAGAAGAATTCAATGCACTTGAGCAATCAGGTGCTCTCAGTGAAATTAATCTTTTGCGCAAAGAAAATCGTGAGCTAGATAAACT
>JAAZLA010000099.1 GCA_012799545.1 Treponema sp. | reverse complement strand
ATTATGCGCGTTCGTGGTTTTGTACAAGATGACGGACATATTTTTTGTACCGAAGAGCAAATATCAAGCGAAGTGGTAAAATTTTGCATTCTTTTAAAAGATATGTACAAGGATTTTGGCTTTGCAGATGATGCAATTATCGTGAAATTCTCAACACGTCCTGAAAAACGAGTTGGAAGCGATGAAAGCTGGGATAAAAGCGAAGCTGCTCTTGAAGAAGCTTGTAAGGCTGCCGGTTTAGCCTATGAGGTGCAGGAAGGGGAGGGTGCTTTTTATGGACCCAAACTTGAATTTACCCTCGTCGATGCGCTTGGACGACATTGGCAATGTGGTACTATTCAAGTTGACCACCAACTTCCCAGTGCTGATCGCTTACATGCTGATTATATTGGGGATGATAATGCAAAACATCAGGTGGTAATGTTGCATCGAGCGGTTTTAGGTTCTTTAGAGCGTTTTATCGGTATCTTGCTCGAAAACTTTGCTGGTGCCCTTCCTGCTTGGCTGCAACCGCAACAAGCTGTTGTTATTCCTGTTGCCCCGACAGTTGAAGGCTATGCACAAGAAATTCAAGAGCTTTTAAGAGCTGCAGGAATTCGCTCGAAGATAAACCTTGGAAACGATCGAATGAATGCAAAAATACGGGCTGCTCAACTTGAAAAAATACCCTATATGCTCGTCGTTGGCGAAAAAGAAATGGCAGAAGGTACTGTCGCGGTTCGATTTCGCGATGGGCGAGGACAAGAGGTGATGACAAAAGAAGCATTTATTTCCTATGCAAAAGATAAAATAGATAATTTCTTTGTTGGAATTTAAAAAAAAGTAACGCTTTTTTTTAATTCAAGTGTTATAATAGTGAAGAGTGTTTTTTATATGAGGTAAAAAACAGCTTGATACGTTTGCGTTGCAAAACGATTGAGAAAAATCTGTGAAACTTGCCTGTCTTGGCGAGATAAAGTTTAGGACTTTTTTATAGGAGGAAGTATGAAAAAGATTTTAAGAACGTTTTTTGTTATTTTTGCTGTACTTTTTGTGGCATCTTGTGCTTCAAACAAAGGGAGCAGAGATGTTGGAATTGAAGGTGAAAAAAGACCCGATTGGGTAAAAAAAATGGGTATGAGCAATGATGTTACTCATTACGAAGTAGGCTATGGAAAAATGTCCAATTATGCAACTTCGTTAAAAAAAGCAGAAGCTGATGCTAGAAATAAAATTGCGTTTTGGATTCAAACAGATGTAAACACTGTTTTAAAAACCTATACCCAAGATTCAGGTATGGGCGATAATAGGGAACTCATTGAATTCATGGAAGAAGTTTCTAAGCAAACCGCAAATTTCTCTCTTTCTGGAGCACAAATTGAAGATGCTTGGGAAGATGCAGATGGCGGAGTCTATGTTCTTATGTCTTTTCCCGTAGATAAGGCTGGGGCAACATTAGATAATCAATTAAAGACATACCAAAGAAGTGAATCTGCTGCCTTTGCAGAATTTAAAGCACAAGAAGCTTTTAAGCAAATGCAATACGAACAATCACAAGGTTTCTAAGGCGTGAAACTGAAATAAAAGGCTGCTGAAAGGGAAAAACTTT
>JAAZLA010000098.1 GCA_012799545.1 Treponema sp. | reverse complement strand
TGCTTTTTAATGGTTGGAAAAACTTTGTAGTGAATATCCCAGGACATATTCGACAAGAATCTCGTTTAAGAAGTGGTCCAAAGAATATGACTTTTGTAGGATTTAAAGTACGCACCGATCCAAATGAGTATGTTGACAACTTTAACATTTACTTTGACAATCTAAAATATACAACACATACGCTTAGTACGATTTACGACGGATTTGACCTTCGTGATATTGACTTTGATTCTGCTAATGAGGAGGGAAAATAATGAAAAAGATCGTTATATTAGTCTGCTGTCTTCTTTCTTTAGGTTTAGTGGTGGCACAGCAAAATGGGAATACAAGTTTGTCAGATCCAGATCCAACGATTATTGGTGCTGATTCTGCAAAACAATCTTTACGAGAAGTATCTGTTGACCTTTTTGAAAGAGAAGGCGCTTGGAATGCAAAAATTTCACCAGACTATGGTGTTATTTCTGCTCGTCTTTTTGAAGGTTCTCCTGCGGGAAAAGAAGTTTTAGATGATGTTCAAAACCAGCAAATTACTGATGATAAAGTATTAGGTATTAAGGTAGAATTTTTTAGAAGGGGTATAAACTCTTTCTTTATCACTGCTGCCCGACCTATCGCTATAGAAGGTATAACAAAAACTATTTCGGTTTGGGTTGTTGGACGAAATCAATCTCATAATTTAACTGTTTTAGTTCAAGATTATTTTGGAAATAATTTTGAGCTTTACATGGGACAGTTAAATTTTTCTGGTTGGAAAAAGCTCACTGTTGCTGTTCCACCTTCACCAGATGGTGTTCATGGCATTGTACAAACAAGTGCCTATCATGGAGATCGACCTGGTTTACGTATCGTTGGTTTTAGAGTTGATTGTAATCCAGAACTCGCTCGTGGCTCATATTACTTATATCTAGATGATTTACGCGCAGTAACAGATCTTTATGCTATGGAAAATCGCGACGAAGATGACATGGATGATAACTGGTAAGATTCTTTAAGTCACTATTTGTTAATTATAGATAAAAAAAGCTATCACTCATTTATGGGGGTAGCTTTTTTTTATTTAAAAACTCTTAAATGTATTGGTAGTATTTTGTATTTCCTTTTTTTTCAACTAGCCTAATGAGGTCCAGTTTATGCAAAACCCATAGCACTTTGTGAGCATTTTTCTTTATTGCAGTTTTACTCAAATCTTTTGCACAAAATAGGGCAGGGAGCTCGGGCATAAGCTGGACAAGGTCCTCTTTGTTTTTTATGTGTAAGTGATCATTTATTCCAAGTAATTGTTTATCGAGTGAAATCCAGTCTTTTAGATAGCGGCGGGTATTTGTTTTATTTTGTGTTTTTTTTGCTTGTTTTTCTCGAATTTCTACTTGTTCAACAAAGAGGACTTCTAGGACCCAGTTTTTCACAGCAAAGCTCTGATAAAATCCAAGGAGTTCAGAAAATAAGCTGTAGATATCTGCCTTTTTGGGACTTTTTCTTTCTGATAGGAGACAAGCAGATGAATCGATTGTTTTTATTATTGATTTTGTTATGAGAGGATGGACAATGCGAAAAGAATATCCTTTTTTACTGAGTTTTAGTATTTTTTTATTCAATGCAGACAAATGTCGTGTTTGAATTTCTATAATTTCATTGTTGCTTGTAAGTAGGTCGCAAATAAAACCCTCTATTTTCACCTCTTCTTCTGCCTTATATTTTTTTTTGTAAATTTTCTTTAGCGATTTATGTAGTGAGCTTTCGTTATAGGTTTGAATCATTTCTATACTATACATTTGTTTAGCATAAAAGTAAAGAATAGCTCTAAAGGGCTATAAATTTTGGTTTTCATTGTTGACTTTAGCATAATCTGCTATAAAATGTATTTATGTGGGAATTAGTGGTAAAAAGTGGTGAATAGTGGAATGAATCTTATAACTGGTGAATATCGTAATACTTTAGACGAAAAAGGGCGAATCCTTTTTCCTTCTCGATTACGCTCAGAGCTTAAGGAAACACATCTCATTATTACACAGGCGCTCGATGGTTGCTTGTGGCTTTTTACTCCCGACGAATGGAGAGGATTTTCATCAAAACTGATGGAATCCGCCTCTCCATTTAATAGCAATTCACGTTCTGTATTACGACGCTTAGTTGCGCCAGCACAAGAGATTGAATTCGATAAGTCTGGTCGACTTTCTATACCACAAAGTTTACGTGAATATGCAGGTCTTGAAAAAGACTGTGTTATTTTGGGTATCAATAAATTTATTGAGTTGTGGGATGCGGAAAAATACAAGGCATATTTAGATAAAACGCAGGATTCATTTGATGAGGCAACAGAAGAGTTAAGTCAAATCTTTTTTTAGGGGATGAAAGGGTGGAAGCTGTTCATACATCGGTTTTATTGCAAGAAGTTCTCGACTATTTAGATCCACGGCATGGAGAAAATCCAGAAAGTCCTTTTTTGATTGACTCTACTTTGGGTGAAGGGGGACATTCTTTTGCTTTTTTAAAGGCTTTTCCACAACTACAGGTTTTGGGTCTTGATGCTGATGCAGAAATTCAAAAAAGAGCCAAAGAGCGCTTAAAAGAGTTTGGCCCAAGGATGCGGTTTTTTAGGGGATGGTTCAATGATTTTTACCGCAATTATCCAGAAGAACTTGCGAAACCTGACCGGATTCTTTTTGATCTAGGCATTTCTATCTTTCATTATGAGCTTTCAGAGATGGGCTTTAGTTTTAATAAAGACGAACGGCTCGATATGCGTCTAAATCATGATGAAAAAATATCTGCCTATGAGATAGTAAATGAAAGTTTAGAAGAAGAACTTGCTTCTATTCTTTTTTTCAATGC
>JAAZLA010000097.1 GCA_012799545.1 Treponema sp. | reverse complement strand
GAATTGATAAGCCAAAATATGGAAGAGTCCTCTCTTGATATATATACTGATTTAAAAATACGAGTTGGCAAGCGGTCGCAAGTATCCTTATTTTTATTTCGGCAAATAAACCCTATTGTGCGTTCCCTTATCAGCCCAAATACCCAGCTGCGCTTTGTTATGGACTCAAGGAAAAATCTATCGTATTTAGAAGGAGATATTGTTCTAAAAGGCGGAGAGGTAAATATTGGACGAAGTTTTTATATTAAGGAAGGAAGACTTTCTTTTGAAGAAAATCAGGGTTCTTTCGACCCACTTGTAAACCTTATTGCAGAAATGAGGGAACGGGATAGTACAGGAGACTTTGTTAAAATTACGCTCAGTGCACTAAATCAGCGATTGAGCGATTTTAATTATACCTTATCCTCATCTCCTCCGAAATCTGAAGTTGAAATCATGAGCTTATTAGGTAAAACACTTGTCTATGATCCCTCCGGCTCTGTTGGGCAAGATATGCTCAATGTACTCGGAGCTGGTTTAGATAGCTTTGTACAAAGCACCATTATGAGGGAGGCTGAAGACCGATTGCGTGATTTCTTTAAACTTGATATATTAACACTACGGATGTCAGTTGCGCAAAATCTTATTAAGTTATATTCTGAAGATAATTCTGGAAAAGGAATAAATCCCGGTAACTTTTTAGATGATTCGAGTGTTTACATAGGTAAATACTTTGGCGATGTTCTCTATGGAGACTTTCTATTACATTTATCGTATGATGAATCAAAAGGAAACCCAAATGTTTTTGGAAGCGGGCTTTCATTTCAGCCCGAACTTGGCTTTGAAATAGAAGCTCCATTTGCAACAATTCGTTGGGGGCTTGCTCCCGATGTTGAATCTATAAAAAACTTGTGGGTACCTTTTACTTCCCTAAGTTTGTCTTGGAAAATACTGTTTTAAAAAGGTTGGAGGATATATGTATCGTAAACATCTTGTGTTTTTTACTGTCGTATTATTTTGTGTTAGTTTTTTTGCTTTTTCACAAGATTCTGAATGGTATTATAACAAAACGATAAAAAGAATTTATTTTGAAGGCTTAGTGAGTGTTAGTAACACTGATGTTTCAGCAGTTACAAATCAGTTTATAGGCAAAGAATTTACAGATGCTGTTTTTGAACAGCTTTTATCTTCATTATTTTCATTAGATTATTTCAAAGATATTGAAACGGACATTGTTCCCCTTGATGCACAAGGCTCGACTCTCATGGTTCGCTTTACTGTAGTTGAATATCCCCTTGTGTCTAAGGTGAGCTTTAGTGGAAATAGCCAAATAAAAAACTCTGAACTAAAAGATGCCTTGTCAATTAAAGAGAAAACTATTTTTAATGAGGCAAAGGTGCTCTTAGATGAGCGTGCTCTCAGAGACCTGTATTTGAATAAAGGGTATACAAACATTCGTGTTAATTCTCAAACACTTGAACAAACAGATGGCTCTATTCAAGTGGTTTACACTCTTTCCGAGGGGAAACAGACCATTGTAACAGGCATTTCTTTTGAAGGAAATGCTACATTTGCACAAAAATCATTAAAAAAAGAAATGAAACAGAAAGAAAAAACACTCTTTGAAAAGGGTATTTTTCAAGAAGCCTATGTCGAGCTCGATAAACAAAATCTTATTAATTTTTATAACGAACGAGGATATATAGAAACGAGTATTGTCGATGTTAAAAGAGAGACTTTTTTTAACGAAGCCGATAATCGAGATGAATTAACTCTAACTTATGTAATACGAGAAGGCAGTCAGTATGTGTATAAGGGTACAAGCATAACGGGAAATAAACTTTTTTCCACTGAAGAACTTTTAGCAAAAATACAACTGAAAGATGGTGACGTCTTCAATGTTATAAAATTTAGCGCTGGTTTGCGTGCAATCTATGATACCTATGTTGAAAAAGGCTATACTTCAAATTACTTTGCACCGCAAGAATATAAAAATGTTGAAGCAAAAACAGTTACCTATACTATCGAAATAATTGAAAAACCACGTTCATATATCGAAAATATTATTATACGAGGAAATGAAAAAACAAAGGAAGAAGTTATTTTACGTGAAATACCTCTTGAAAGTGGCGATGTTTTTTCTCAAACGAAGGTGTATAACGGTATACGAAACTTGTACAACACCCAGTATTTTTCAAATGTTTTACCTGACATGCAACAAGGTTCTGAAGAAAATCTTATAGATTTAATTTTTGAAGTAGACGAACAATCGACAACTTCTCTGGAATTTGGGGTAACTTTTTCAGGTGTTGCAGACCCGGATACCCCGCCTATTTCTTTTTTCTCAAAATTGACCGATTCAAATTTTATGGGAACTGGGCGAACTATTGGTGCTGAATTAACTATTGCTGATGGGAATTATACACTTGGTGGTACATTTTTAGAAAATTGGCTCTTTGGTAAGCCTATATCCTTGTTTGTTCAAGCAAATTTGAATTATAAAACGCTTACCACTTTTCAAGAAACATTCTTCCCAGAAAACACAAACGACTACATTATGGATTATAATGAACTTTCTACAAACCTTAGCTTTGGTTTAGGACGCCGCTGGTATCCAAGTTTTGCAATTCTTTCGTTTAATTCCGGGTTTACAGTCAATTTATTTAAAAACTTTTATGATGCAGAAAGCTTTGTACCATTAGAAGAGAAGGTAAAATCTGCCTACGATATGGTCGGCATTACAAATTCATTTTATATCTCCCTTTCACTCGATGATAGAGATATTTTTTATGACGCTTCAAAAGGCTGGTTTGCAAGTCAAAGACTTTCTTGGACTGGTTTGATCCCTGCTGTTGAAACTGAATTTTTTCTTCGATCAGATACAAAATTTGAAAGCTATTTTACTCTTCTCGATAAGCCAGTTACCGATATATGGAACTTAAAATTTGTGTTTTTTGCCTACACTGGCCTCTCTTTCCTTGTTCCCACGTCGAATACTGCAATATCGAACGACAGCAAACTCTTGGTTGACGGAATGTTCAATGGGCGTGGCTGGAATACTGTACGCGACAATCGTGGAAATGCACTCTGGAGCACAAACCTTGAATTGCGTTTTCCCGTTGCCCCTGGAATGCTTTCACTCGATGCCTTTTACGATATAGCGGCCGTCAAGGATTCTCTTCAAGATTTTGCTCATCTTTCACAAGATGATTTTTACTATAGTTTTGGAGCTGGCTTGCGTATTTCAGTTCCGCAATTCCCCCTTAAATTTCTTTGGGCCTTTCCCTATAAGTATGAAAATGGTAATTTCCAGTGGAAAAATAACACACAATTCCCTATAGAATTTGTGCTTTCATTTAACATTGTAAATAGATAAGGAAGGAATATGAAAAAAAATGCCATAATACTTGTTTTTATTTTTATCGGTTTTTGTGCTTTCTCGCAACAAATTCCTCGAATCGGTGTAGTTGATACATCTCGTGTATTTCAAACCTATTTTAGAGACTCGGTTGCGGTTCGAAACTACGAAAATAAAAAAGCAGAATTTCAAAATGAAATAAATAAAAAAACCGAGGAGCTAAAACAACTCTTACAACAAAAAATACAATATGAAGAAAATGAGAACTTTGTAGCTGCACTCAGATTGGAAGCCGAGATAACAAAGAAAACAGATTACCTAAGCTCCTATACTCAAGCAAAGCAAATCGAACTCGACTCCATACGCAATAGACTTGAAAATTCAGATAGTTTTTATAAGTCCTTGTATGAACTTATTGGGCAGATAGCTGAAAGCGAGGGCTATAGCCTTATTTTGAGTTTACAACAAGCACAAAATATTTTATGGTATAGCCCCAGTGTGGATATCACCGACAAAATAATTACACAGTTAGCAAAGAAGCAATAAAAAATTAGCTTTCACGCAGAATTTTTGCGAGAAGCCCAAACTTTTTTTTATTGTCTTCGGAGAGTTCTGTAAGTTCTTCATGTGCTTCGGCAATGTCAATCTTCGATATTAAAATATTATCATCAACTTTTGTAGCTTCAGTTGGAAAGGAAATCGCTTCACTTAAAAAGATGAGTAGGGGACTGAGGCTCATATCGTCGAGTAGATCCATGCAGGCTTTATTTGTATTTTGCAGATGTATGGATTTTTTCCATTTTTTACGTAATTGTTTGTTTATACCTGCAATTACACCTATAAAAGTTGAATCCATGTATTTACATTCTTTCATATCAAGATATACATCCGTGATTATATCTTTTTCTGTAATGTGTTTTGCTGCAAAATCTTTGATGGGACCACAGTCATGTGCTTTGACATGTCCACTTGCGATTATATACAAAACACCATCTTTGTGAGTAAAACTAATCATGCTTGTATTTTACCCTTAAAAATCTTATAATGCAAGTAAAATGAGTGCAGAAACCCCCTTAATGAAACAGTATTTTTCTATAAAAAATCAATACAAAGATGAGGTTCTTTTTTTTCGCCTCGGTGATTTTTATGAAATGTTTTTTGACGATGCTATAGAAGTTGCAAAACT
>JAAZLA010000096.1 GCA_012799545.1 Treponema sp. | reverse complement strand
GTTCAAGCCTGAAAAAAGCGCGAAACATTTTAAAAGCAAGGCGTGGACTCTTCGCAAATAATTTTGGCAATACAGCAATATTTGATTTCATAAGATTTTCCTATTTGTGCATGTTTTTATTTTGTCATAGACCGTATGGACTTGGACATGAGAAAGGCTAAAAGGTTGCGCGGAATAAACGTAGATACAAAAGCTACGATTTTATTTGTGAAACCAATGCGTACAAAAGAACGTTTTCTAAAGACAGCTGCCAAGGCTTTTTTTGCAACGTTTTTTGCGGACATTCCATTTTTATACGAAAAACGCTTGTATTTTTCGCTTTTTATATTACATGTATCATCGAAGCCCGTGCGAATGTAGCCTGGTTGTGCGCAAGTAACATTTACCCCAAATGGTCTTAGCTCATGACGAAGTGCAAGCGAATAATTTAAAACATAACTTTTGCTTGCGGCATAAGAGGCAAAAAACGAAGTTGGCTGATTTCCTGCAATCGAACCAATATTTAAGATGGAACCTCTGCCCCTTTCCTTCATTTCTTTGCCAAAAAATGCGCAAAGTTCTGTAAGGCTGAGTATATTTAAATACAGCATGGGGAGTACCGACGTACCGAGTGCAACACTTTCCCCAAAGGCGCCAACACCTGCATTATTTATAAGCAGCGAAACAAACATTTTTTCTTGACAAAAAGTAAAGAGGCTTTGTGCTGCCCCCTCTCTTGAAAGGTCTATTGCAAAAACAAGGACAGAAATACCATAGCTATCTTGCAGCTCTTTTTGCATCGCTTCTAGCACTCTTTCCGAGCGGGCAACAAGTACTAGATTTTTTTGTTTTTTGGCAAGCATATATGCCATCTCTTTACCAACACCAGCCGAAGCACCAGTTATAAGCGCATATTCAATTTTATCCATTTCTATTTTTCCTTAATACGAAAAGCGATATCCTCATAGTATATGCTATTTTGTCTATTTAACATAGCTGTTTTTCTTCATAAATGTCCTTTTTTTTAGCTTCCCCCTTGATACTATCAAAAAAAATAAGTAAAATGCATATGATGTTTTTATTTTGAAAACCTTGCAGATAGTACCAAACTATACTGTAAAAATTATATTTGAGAGGTAGAACCTATGAGTTTTGATATTTCTAAAATGAGGAATATCGGTATTAGCGCTCACATTGATTCTGGGAAAACAACTTTATCAGAGCGAATTCTTTTCTATTGTAATAAAATTCATACTATTCATGAAGTAAAAGGAAAAGATGGCGTTGGCGCTGTTATGGATAACATGGAGCTCGAAAAAGAGCGTGGCATTACGATTCAATCCGCATCAACACAAGTAAATTGGAAGGACCATACATTTAACGTTATTGATACCCCAGGACACGTTGACTTCACTGTAGAAGTTGAACGATCCCTACGTGTACTTGACGGTGCAATTCTCGTGCTTTGTTCTGTTGGTGGTGTGCAATCTCAGTCAATTACCGTTGACCGCCAGCTCAAGCGCTACCATGTTCCTCGCATTGCCTTTGTAAACAAATGCGATAGAACCGGAGCAAACCCCTTCAAAGTGCGCATGCAACTTCGAGAAAAACTTGGTCTCAATGCCTACATGGTAGAAATTCCAATCGGACTTGAAGACAAGCTCGAAGGTGTTGTCGACCTTATAGCAATGAAAGCCCTTTACTTCGAAGGCGAAAGCGGTACAGAACTTCGCGTTGCTGAAATTCCCGCACATCTTGTCGAAGAAGCAGAAAAATACCGAGAAGAACTCTTAGATGCAGCTTCAATGTTCTCAGATGAACTCATGGAAGCAATGCTCGAAGATACCGTAACCGAAGACATGATAAACGATGCTATCCGAATTGGTACGCTTTCTGAGCAATTTGTACCTGTCTATCTTGGATCAGCACATAAAAACAAAGGAATTCAACCGCTTTTAGATGGTGTTGTAAAATTCCTTCCAAACCCAACAGAAGTTAAAAACTACGCCCTCGACCTCGACAATAACGAAGAAGAAGTACTCCTCAGCTGTGATGAAAAATCTCCAACTGTTTCTTTAGGATTTAAACTCGAAGACGGTCAGTACGGACAATTAACCTATGTACGTATTTTCCAAGGTTCAATCAAAAAAGGCGATGAGCTTTTCAACACAAGATCACGAAAAAAATTCAAAGTTGGCCGACTCGTTCGCATGAGTTCAAACACCATGGAAGACATCAACGAAGGTGTTCCTGGCGACATCGTAGCCCTCTTTGGCGTAGATTGTGCTTCAGGAGATACCTTCTGTTCACCTTCTGTAAACTACGCAATGACAAGTATGTTCGTTCCTGACCCTGTTATCTCTCTTGCGATTACACCAAAAGATAAAAAATCTTCAGACCAAATGGCAAAAGCGCTCAATCGTTTTACCAAAGAAGACCCAACCTTCCAAACCTACGTGGACCCTGAATCAAATCAAACGATTATCAAGGGAATGGGAGAGCTTCACCTCGAAGTCTATGTAGAACGAATGAAACGTGAATACAAGGCAGAAGTTGAAACAGGTATGCCACAGGTTGCATATCGAGAATCAATCACACAACAAGCTGAATTCAACTACACCCATAAAAAACAAAGCGGTGGTTCTGGTCAATACGGCCGTGTTGCCGGCTTTATGGAACCACTTGCTGACAAAGACTACGAATTTGTCGATGCAATTAAGGGCGGTGTTATTCCAAACGAATACATTCCTTCTTGCGACAAGGGATTCAAAGCCTCAATGCAGAAGGGTTCTCTCATTGGCTATCCAATTGTAGGTGTAAAATGCACGATAAACGATGGACAATACCACCCTGTTGACTCCTCGGACATTGCATTCCAACAAGCTGCAATCGGCGCCTTCCGCGAAGCCTACTTAAAAGCAAAACCTGTTATCCTTGAGCCAATTATGAAGGTTTCCATCGAAGGACCAACAGAATTTCAAGGAAATATTTTTGCTGTAATTAACCAAAGACGTGGTATAATAGTTTCGTCTACCGAAGACGGAACCTTCTCCCGTGTTGAATCTGAAGTTCCGCTCAGCGAAATGTTTGGTTTCTCAACCATATTACGTTCTTTAACGCAAGGTAAGGCTGAGTTTACAATGGAATTCCAAAAATACGGAAAAGTTCCAACGAATATTTCTGAGGCTCTCATAAAAGAGTACGAAGAAAAACGCAAAAAAGAACAAGGTAAATAGGGGGATTTCATGGAAAAACAAGATCTTATAGACCGAAGTCCAGTACGGTTTTTAGAAAAAGCAACAAATGGCGGCTTACAAGAAGGTGAAGTTGCTATCATTACTTCAAAAAAAGGCTTGGGAAAAACTTCGGTCCTCGTACAAATTGGTCTCGATGCACTTTTTCAAGATAAAAATGTTGTTCACGTATCATTCAACCAACAATCAGACTTTGTAATGACATGGTACGAAGATATTTTTACCGAAATGGCAAAAAAGAAAAATTTGCAACTTGCCAAAG
>JAAZLA010000012.1 GCA_012799545.1 Treponema sp. | reverse complement strand
TCTAACTCTATGAGTCACGTCTTGGGTTATGTTGGAGATATTACCAAAGATGAATTGAAAATTCTCTACAATAAAGGCTATACAAATAGCAGCATTATTGGGAAAACAGGCATCGAAAAGCAATACGATGATTTACTTCAGGGGAGTGCTGGACGAGAGTCGCGAATTGTAGACGTCAGGGAAAGAAAATTAACTGAAAATACTATGGTGCAAGAACCCGTAATGGGGAATACGCTTGTGCTTACAATTGACTCTGAATATCAACAATTGGCAGAAAAAGCTTTGGGCAATAGAATAGGCTCTGCAATTGTTTTAAAACCAAGTACGGGTGAGGTGCTCGCGATGGTTTCTTATCCATACTTTGATGCAAATATGTTTAGCAAAGAAGACTCTTCGGCATATTATTCTACTTTATTTAATGATACAACGAAGCCTATGCTAAACAGAACAGTAAATGCTACCTATTCTCCTGCATCTACTTTTAAAGTCGTTATGACTGCTGCCTTACTTGAAGAAAAAAACTTTCCAAAAGAAAACAAAATAGAATGTTCTGGAATTATAAAATACGGAGATAGAGATTTTCACTGCCACGTAAAACGTCCGGGTCATGGCTGGCTCGACTTAAAAAATGGTTTAGCACAATCATGCAATATTTATTTTTGGACAATTGGTCGGGATTATCTTGGGGTAGATAAAATTTCTTCGTATGCCTCTGAATTCGGTTTTGGAAGTTCTCAAAAAATAGACTTACCCTCCCAGTCATCAGGCTTTGTTCCTACTGCACAATGGAAAGAACGACGTTTTCATGAAAAATGGGTTGGTGGCGATACAATGAACCTTTCCATCGGGCAGGGTTTTTTGGAAGTTACTCCTATGCAGGTTGCAAATATGATGGCAATGGTTGTAAATGAAGGGACGATTTATCAGCCGCATTTATTAAAAGAGGTACTCGACCCTGTGAGCAATGAAGTAATTCATACCGTAAATCCTGAGGTTTTATTTTCTTCTCAGATAGAAAATGAGGTTTGGAAAACGTTACAAGAAGCTTTACATTATACAGCTACCGATGGATCCGCTTCGAGTGTTTTGATGAAAAACAAAGTAGTGCAAATAGCTGGTAAAACAGGAACGGCAGAAGTTGCGAATATAAAAGATAGTTGGCATTCATGGTTTGTCGCCTATGGTCCATATGATGCACCGAAAGAAGAGGCCATTGTCGTTTGTGTTATGGTAGAAGCCACAAATGAATGGGAATGGTGGGCACCTTATGCATCTACAATTATTTTTCAAGGTATTTTTGGAAATCAAAGCTATGATGAAGCAATAGATGCGCTTGGTTTCCGATATCTAGTAAAACCCGTGGGAAGGCAAGAATGAGAATTTTAAAAATATTTGAATTTATAGATCTTATTTTACTTACACTCGTTTTAATTTTAATTATTATGGGTGTGTTTTTTATTTACTCATCTGGAGTTGATGCACAAAATATACTCGTTTCAAATGAATATATAAAACAAATTATTTGGGCTGCTCTAGGACTTATTTTAATGGTTTTTTTTGCTGTCCTTGACTTTAAAAAAATAAAACGCGTACTCAATTGGGCGGTAATTGCTTTTATTGCTATTCTTGTTTATACGCTTTTTTTTGGCCGCTATGTGAACGGAGCACGAAGTTGGATAGGGATTGGCTCTTTGGGAATACAGCCCGCTGAGTTTGCCAAGACACTCTATATTCTGTTTTTTGCTTTTTATCTAGAAAAAACTGAAAACACAGAGCCTCTTAAACGCTTTGTCATAAGTATTTTGATTTTACTGGTGCCTATGGGGCTCATACTTTTACAACCTGACCTTGGAACAGCAAGCGTCTATGTCCCTATTTTTCTCCTTATGTGCTATGTTGCTCGTTTGCCTAAACATTATATATTTCTATTTTTCTCTATAGGTATGCTGACTGTTTTTTTTGTTGTCCTTCCCGTATGGGAGCATCTCATTGTCGGTCAAAAGGTACTTTTTGTTTCTCTCTTAACAAATAAAAAACTCTGGCTCATTGTCTTAGCAGCTTCTTCTTTTATCACACTTATTTCGTTTCTCGGTTTGCGTATATTTAAACAGCGCTATTTTTACTGGATAGCCTATTCTTTTGCCATTTTAACTGTTGCGCTTTTTGCCTATTATCCAGCAAGTAAAGTTTTAAAAGAATATCAAATTCAACGCCTCATTGTTTTTATTGACCCAACAACTGATCCACGTGGTTCAGGCTGGCATATAATTCAATCCAAAATTGCAATTGGATCTGGGAATGTCTTTGGACAGGGTTTTTTAAAAGGAACACAAAGCCACTATCGATTTTTGCCGCAACAAAGTACTGACTTTATCTTTAGTATATTGTCTGAAGAGTTGGGCTTTATCGGTGGCATCTTTGTTTTTGCACTCTATTTATTAATCTTTATTCGTATCTATTATATTTTAAAAGAAACAAACAATACCTACGGTTACTATGTCGCCATTGGGATTGTTGCTATGTTTTTCTTTCACTTTGTGGTAAATGTAGGAATGGTTATGGGAATAATGCCCATAACGGGTATCCCACTTTTATTTATTTCTTACGGCGGTTCATCTTTATGGAATGCAATGATTTGCGTGGGTCTTTTGATGAGTATTAACGCTCGTAGGTTGGATTTTTCAGCCTAAGACTTTCTCTTTTTTAAGGAAACAATGATAAAAAAAACACTCATACAGCCTCTTGATTTATTTTCAAAATCTCTTTTGTCTATACAAAAACCTGCTCGTTATTTGAGCGGCGATTTCGGGCAGATAAAAAAGCCCTTCACAGAGAATGATTCGCTTTTCAATTTTTGTATAGCCTTCCCTGACCTATACGAAATAGGAATGAGTAATCAAGCAATACGAATTATTTACAATGAGCTAAATAAATATAATACTATTCGTGCAGAACGTGTTTTTGCTCCCGAACTTGATTTTGAAAAACTTTTAAAAGAAACTAAGACTCCTTTGTTCACGATTGAATCGGGCATTCCTTTGAATAAGCTTGATATGCTTGGGTTTTCTGTCGGATACGAGTTAAATGCAACAAGTTTATTGTCTATTTTAGATGCTGGGAAGATACCGCTTTTAAATGCTGAAAGAGGGGAAGATGACCCCATTATCATAGCTGGTGGTTGTGGTATAACAAATCCCCGACCTTTCCAAAATTCTATAGATGCATTTTTCATAGGTGAAGCTGAAAATGAATTATTCCTACTCATAGAAGCGCTTTCACTTTTAAAAAAAGAAGGCGCGAGTAGGGCAGACTTACTCGCACGCTTTACGGAACATCCTGCAGTTTGGGTGCCTGGAAAAAAAGCGACAAAAGCGACCTATCATGATTTTGGAAAGAAACCTGCGCCATCATCTTTTTTTCCTACCGCAAATATTAAGGCTGTACAAGAACATGGCGTTGTTGAAGTTATGCGAGGCTGTCCAAATGGTTGCCGATTTTGTCATGCGGGTGTTTTTTATAGACCACAGCGCATGAAATCCATTCCAGATATCGTAGCTGAAGTTGATAAGCTTGTTTTTGAAGGTGGCTTTCGAGAGATAAGTTTAACCTCGCTTTCATCTGGTGATTATACTGGTATAGATATGCTCTTGGATATTTTGACAAAACGCTATGAGCATTTGCCTGTTTCTTTTCAACTTCCGTCGCTCAAGGTAAATTCTTTTACCTTACCCTTGCTTGAAAAAATTTCAGAGGTGCGAAAATCTGGCTTAACCTTTGCGGTGGAAACTCCCGAAGAAGCTTGGCAACTTTCACTCAATAAGGAAGTTTTTGAAGAACGTCTGTATGATATTATAATGAATGCAAAAAAGAGAGGTTGGTCAAAGGCAAAGTTTTATTTTATGATTGGATTGCCACTTCCAGAAGCTGAAATAAGTGAAGAAGAAGCAATTGTTGCGTTTATGTTAAAAATTCAACAAGCAACCCGTATTCAATGCACGGTAAATGTTGGTACCTTTATCCCAAAACCACATACTCCCTATCAATGGGCGCGGCAAATAAGCATGGAAGAGTCGAAGAGAAAACTAGATTTTATTCGCTTTTCGCTTCCTAAAGGAAAATTTCGAGTAAGCACGCACAATGAATTTGTCTCCTTTATAGAAGGTATGATTTCTCGTGGCGATGAGCGTGTAGGGGATGCACTTCTTTCGGCATATAAAAAAGGCTGCCGACTCGATGCTTGGGACGATCACTTTAATAAAACTGCATGGAAAGAAGTTTTCGATGAACTCGACTGGAATGTCTACGAAGAGGTTTCTCGAAGCTATAGCCTTGAAGAAAAACTTCCTTGGGATGATATAAGCCTCGGAGTAAGCAAGGGCTTTTTACGACGAGAGGCAGAAAAATCGATGCGTGGAGAACTAACAGCTGCCTGTGCCTTAGATTGTGCTTCTCCTTGTGGTATTTGCACCCCAAATCATGGCCTATTAACCCAGAAAGTTTCTGAAGATGTATACAAAAGTATACCAAACTCGCAATTTTTGGAGCCATTTAGCATAAAACGCGAAGAAAGTAATGTTCCTGTCCTGTATAGGCTTCTTTTACAGTATACAAAGGTAGATTCTGCTGCCTTTTATCCGCATTTGTCGATACAAGACCTTTTTCATCGGGCTTTTTTACGTAGCGCCTTGCCATTTGTCTATACAGCAGGCTTTAATCCCATACCGCGCCTAGAATTGGCAAGTTCTACTTCAATAGGAATTGCTTCTGAAGCTGAAATTGCCTCTTGCTTGCTCTATGAGCCTGTTGATCCAGATTATTTAAAGCAGCTTTTAAATAAAAACCTTCCAGATGGCTTGCAAATCAGCAATCTTTCTCTTTTCCCAGTTACAAACCGCATTAAACGTGAATCTTTGGCATCTCATTATTGGGGTGCAGCTTATGAATACAGCTTTTATACGGACATTTTTTCAAAGGCAGAGATAGAAGAGGGCTTGTCTGATGAGCGCATACAAAATATTCTTTTAGAAACAGAGCATTTTTTTGATACGAGGTCTGTAGAAGGAAAAGATGGGAAGGAATGCTTTGTCTTGTCTTTGCGCTTGCCATTCAAGTTGGACAGACCTTTTCGAGATGCCCTTGAAGAAGTTTTTGCAAAAAAATTATATGAAATTGTACATATATACAAAACGCAGACTTTTTCCAACTACAAGGGAGAAGTCCAGTCTTATTTTGAAAGCTATGCGGAAATAGCAAAACAGAACGCCGCTTTTTTAGATGAGTGATGCTAGCGGAGCCAGAGGAGAGAATACGAGTTTTTCTTATCTTTACAGCAAATTAGTATTTTGTTTTGGTAGATTACTGCTATTTTATCCTTTTCTACTATTTGGTAGACAGAATATACATTATCGGAAGT
>JAAZLA010000095.1 GCA_012799545.1 Treponema sp. | reverse complement strand
GGAGTATCTTGAGTGACATTATTGTCGGGCTAGATATTGGTACAAGTAATGTACGAGTTGTAATAGCAGAACTAAATGAATTGGGAAAGCTACAAGTTATAGGCGTGGGAAAAAGCCTTTCGACAGGCTTGCGTAGCGGGCTCGTTGTAAACATCGATGCAACTATGAAGGCTATAGAAAAAGCTGTAGAAGATGCTGAGATGATGGCAGGTTGTGAAGTTAAATCTGTTTTTATTTCTCTTGGTGGTTCCCAGATAGAAAGCCAAAATTCAAAAGGCTTTGTTGCTGTTGCACAAAAGGCAAAAGACTCTCGTGAAATCACTGAAGACGATATTGCCCGTGTGATTCAAGCTTCTCAAGCTATTGCGATACCCCTTGATAGAGAAATCCTCCACGTTATACCACAAGAATATATTATAGATGGAAGCCAAAGGACAAAAGAACCTTTAAATATGATAGGTGTTCGGCTTGAAAGCGAGGTTCATATTATAACCGCCTCAGTTTCTCCTATGCAAAATATTATTAAATGCGTAAAACGTGCTGGCTACGATATAGATGGAATAATGCTCAAAACTTTGGCTGCGACTGAATCGGTTATGACTGAGGAAGAAAAAGACCTTGGTTCGATTTTAATCGATTTGGGAGGCGGTACTACCGACGTACTTGTTGTTCTTGGAGGTGCTCCTATTTGTACGGCAACTATTCCCATCGGTGGTATTTTTGTTACAAGCGATATTTCTACTGTTCGGGGAGTGTCTATTGAGACAGCTGAAACGATAAAGTTGAGTGATGGGTGCTGTTGGGAAGGCTTATTAAGTGATGATGAGTATTTTTTGATTCCCGGTGTTGGCGGAAGACCTCCAGAGCAGGTGAGTCGAAAAGAACTCTGTGAAATAATGCAACCACGTGTGGAAGAAATTTTAACAATGGTTAAAGAAAAGGTCTATCAATTGACGAAGTTAAAAAAACTTTCTGGAAATGTGGTTTTAACTGGGGCAGGAGCTTTGATGCCTGGTATTATTGAGTTGGCACAAGAAGTCTTTGATACTGCCTCTGTGAGAATAGGTACTTCCGCTAACTTAGGAAATGTGACAGATGCGTATAGAAGTGCAGACTTTGCAACAGCTACGGGACTTCTTGTTGCATTCAAAGATAGGCTTGAAGTAAAAGCGCAAGGGCAGGGAGCGAGTCTTCCTGTTGCGGAGAAAAATTCTATTTTAAAGTCTATAGGAAGTTTTTTTAAAGAATTCTTTTAATATATATGGGGAAAAAGGGGATATTATGATTGAATTTGAAATGCTTGAACAAGATTATAAGCTCAATCCAACTAAGATTAAGGTAATTGGTGTCGGCGGTGGTGGTTCGAATGCAGTAAATAGAATGATAGCTGCAGGTTTAAAAAACATTGATTTTATTGCTGCAAATACTGACTTGCAAGCACTGAGCACATCTCGTGCTCAGACAAAGATTGGAATCGGTTCGAAGATAACAGGTGGGCTTGGCGCAGGCGGTAAACCTGAAGTTGGTGAAAAGGCAGCTGTAGAAGATACAGATGAAATAGCGAATCTTGTAAAAGGTGCGAACATGGTTTTTGTAACCGCAGGCATGGGGGGGGGGACTGGAACAGGTGCTGCTCCTATAGTTGCAAAAATTGCAAAAGAAAGTGGTGCTTTGACAGTCGCTGTTGTAACTACTCCATTTCAGTTTGAAGGCGCTTATAAAATGCGTTTAGCACAAGAGGGTATAGAAAAATTAAAGCCAAATGTGGACACCCTCATCGTTATTCCCAACGAAAACCTCAAAAAAGTAAATGAAAAAAATTTAACCATGGCAAAAATGTTTATGATAGCAGATGATATCTTACGCCAGGGTGTGCAAGGGATTTCTGACCTTATTACGCAACATGGGGAGACAAACATAAATATTGATTTTGCTGATGTTGAAACAACGATGAAGGGTAAGGGAGACGCTATTTTTGGCGTTGGTGTTTCTCGCGGTGAAAATAGGGCAGTTGATGCAGCAACGCAATCTATAAACAATCCTTTACTGCAAGATTCGTATATCGATGGAGCAGAAAATATTTTACTCAATATTTCTTCAGATGAAAGCTTAGCCTATGATGAAGTAGAAGAAATTGTTAATATTATCCGTTCAAGTGCTGATCCAAATGTCCATCTTATTTATGGACAAACCTTCGATGCAGATATGGAAGATAGCATAAAGGTAACGGTGATTGCCACTGGTTTTGCAAAAGATCGATCGATGAAAAAACAACTTGACTCCAGTATGTTTAGTAAGCAGCAGACTAAAAAAGACATTGATAAAGATTCTTATATCTCTTCTGATATGTGGTCGGAAATACAAGGTGAAGAAAAGAAGGAAAAAAATCAGGCACAATATCTATCTTCGAGAAATCAAAATGATTTAGAAACACCTGCTTTTTACCGAAACAAATCGGGTATAAACTTAAAACCCTAAAGGATTTTTTTTGGTACATGCCTTTGAAGATGAACTACTTTCCGTTGATCGGCGTTCTCGTTTAAGTGTAGAAACCTATGGCTTTTCTGCGCAAGCCTTCCTTGACTGGTGCGATACAAAAGAAATTGCCTTGGAGAAGGTGGGCTTAGAAAATCTTATAGCCTATGGCATTGAAAGGAAAAAAGCAGGAATAGATGGGGCGACTATTGCAAAAGATATAGCCGCCCTTAGGGCATTTGGTGCTTTTTTGGTCCGTAAAAATATCTGGAAAGAAAATTATGCGCTTTTACTTGAAAAACCAAAACTGCATCGCTCTTTGCCTCGTGTTTTAGAACTTGAACAAGTTGAGGCCATTTTAGATGCAATCGATACAACAAAACCTCTTGGCGTGCGAGATCGCTGTTTATTTGAGATAATATATTCATCTGGTTTGCGGATAAGCGAAGCCTCGTCCTTACTTATGCAAAATCTGCAATTAAAGGAGCAAATACTCTGGGTCCAAGGCAAGGGCGATAAGGAGCGTATCCTACCTTTTGGGGATGAAGCTCTGTATTGGTTTCAAAAGTGGATTCATGAAGAACGTCCTAAAATACTTAAGCAAAAACAAAGCCCATATGTGTTTATCAATTATGCAGGGGGACAGCTCAGTCGAAAGGGAATTTGGAAAAAATTTCAGGATTTAAAGGCAAAAACAGGACTTGAAGCAAAGGTACATACCCTGCGGCATTCTTTTGCTACTCATTTATTGCAAGGTGGCGCTGATTTACGCACGGTACAAGAACTTTTGGGGCATCAAGACCTTTCAACGACACAAATTTATACACATATTGACGCTTCGGAATTGCAAAAGTATCATGAAAGATATTTTAAAAAAAAGAGCGACAAATAAGTTTTTTTATATTAGACTTATTGAAGGGATATGCCTATACTTTTAAGATACTAGACTTATTTTGTGTGATGAAGGGAGAAAAATGAAAAAACAAAAGACTTTTTTAAAAATAACTACTCTTGTTTTGCTTATGGGCTTTTTATCCATCTTGCTTGCTTGTGGACCTTCAGTTAAATCGGTAAAACGATTACAATTTATGGAAGAAAAAGTTTCCAGTCCAAATACTATTGAAGAATTGGAAGCAGCTGTTGCAAAATTTGAAAAGCGGGTCCTCGATATAAGCGAGGCAAATAGTCAAATCGGTATTTGGTATAAGATGATTGCGACTCGCTATCTCGATAAACAAATGTACAATGAGGCATTGAAAGCGCTTGAAAAAGCTGTTTTATATTATCCTACAAATCAAAACCTGTATTATTTTATAGG
>JAAZLA010000094.1 GCA_012799545.1 Treponema sp. | reverse complement strand
CAAATTTATTGTAGAGATATTGACTTCCTGAACCTTGAGCTCCGAGGATAAAACTGGAAAGACCTCTTTCTGCTTTATCTATTTCTGCATTATTTTCCAAGAGAATAGTTCCAGCACCATCGCCAAAGAGCACACAGGTCGCTCTGTCTTCCCAGTCTACTATAGAAGAAAGCACCTCTGTTCCAATAATGAGTGCATATTTCCAATTATGTTTTGTCATTAAAGCTTCGGCTGTGTCGAGGGCATATAAAAAGCCCGAACAAGCTGCTGATAGGTCAAAACAAGCTGCGTTTTCAGCACCAAGGCTTTCTTGAATGAGGCAGGCATTGGCAGGGAAGCCGTGATAGTCGGGAGTCGCAGTTGCACAAATAATGAGGTCAACTTGATTTGCGTCGAGACCTGCTTTTTTGAGGGCTTCTTCTGAAGCGCGTGCACCTAAGCTCGCACTCGTTTCGTCTTCCTGAGCGATATATCGAGCACCAATGCCAGTGTGTGAGCGAATCCATTCATCGCTTGTATCAATTTTTTTTGCTAAATCATCGTTTGTTACGTGATTTTTTGGGAGAGCCTTCGCGGCTGCTCTAATAATTACAGACATTTTTTCTCCTTGTTTCTCATTATGACAAAAAGCTCATAAATGTCAATAGTAGTTAGACGAAAGTGCGAAAAATGTCATAATGTCAAATCGTATACATATTAGACAAGGAGAGGACAAAAAGGTTGCAAAAGTCTTTGCTACGAAAGTTTTTATGAGAAGTGATTTTGAAAGTGCTCAATCACTGAGCTTTTAGGTTTTGTAAAGAGAAGGTCTTTTTCAAGTCGTAAAAAAGCCGATCGGCTAATATTTTTCCCTCCAAAGCGAGCTATATGGTCAGTGTAGATCTGTGAATCAATGACTTCTCCGCCTAAATCAAAAAAAATCTGGGCAAATTCAGCAAAGATCGCCTTGGAAGCTTCTGGTTTTAAGGTAAACATTGACTCCCCAAAAAAAATCTTTCCTATAAGCACGCCGTAAAAGCCGCCGACGAGTTTTCCAGCCTGCCAAGTTTCAAAAGAATGTGCATAACCAAGTCTGTGAAATTCTGTATAGGCTTGGATAACTTCGTCGATTATCCATGTATGTTTTTGATCCACGCGTTTTACATGGGCGCAGTTTGTAATTACTGCTTCGAAGTCTGTATTTACCGTGTAATAGAAGGCAGTTGGGTCTTTTTGGCTTTGTTTTTCTTTATTTTGCTTTATAAAACGTTTGAGGCGTTTGGGAATATGAAAATCTTTTTTTAAGATAGTAAAACGAGGGTCGGGAGACCACCACAAAATAGGTTCATCGGCATTATACCAGGGAAAAATGCCCTGTAAATAGGCTGAGAGAAGCATGCCAGGGGAGAGATTTCCGTCCATACAGACAACCCCGTCCTGCGTTTCGTTTGGATCGGGGAAGGGGAAGAAAAAATCTATAGGAAGGTAGGGAAAATTATTGCTATTTTCGTTTTTTTGCTTTTGCCTCATATTCTATCTCTATTTTTCCATCTTTGATGCTACAATGAGCAATGCCACCTTTTTCAAGCTTACCAAAAAGCACTTCTTCAACGAGAGGCTCAGAGATTTTTTCGTCGATAGTGCGCGAAATATTTCGAGCGCCAAATTCTGCCGAATAACCTTCCTTCGCCAAGTAGTGAATGCAGTCATCGCTGAGGCGTATTTCGACATTTTTTTCAAAAAGCCGTTCGTTTAGTTTTTTTATTTCATTTTTGGTGATATATCTAATGGTTTTTTCGTCTAAGCTGTT
>JAAZLA010000093.1 GCA_012799545.1 Treponema sp. | reverse complement strand
TCAGTCATATTTTCGCCACAGCAAACGATTGGTACACCAGACGCATGAATCATCCCAACGATGTTTCCACAATGTTTACAAATGTAAAATTTTTTTTCACACATAGTTTTTCTCTAAACCAAGACCCCCCTTATTTGAAGAGAAGTTCTTTGACTTAGTTTCCTCCTTATAATTAAAATCCCTATTAGTATACCATGGTATGAGAAAAAAACAAAGAGAAAAAAGGAAGTATTTTTATTGCTTTCTTTTAGTAATTACATTATAATTACATTTGACAGGAGGAAGTATGTTAGTATCACTTATTGCCATTGGTAATTCAAAGGGAATCCGCATTCCGAAAACAGTGATCGATGCACTCGAAATCGAAGATTCACTTGAATTGCGAATCAAAGACAAGTCAATTATCCTCGAACCAATAAAATCTAAACCACGACAGGGCTGGGAAGAAGCATTTGCTAGAGAGTATGACGACGACGATGTACTCGAAGATGTATTGTTTGTAGCAGATGATAACTCGGAGGACTTTGAATGGGAATGGTAAATCAGTACGAGGTGCATCTTATAAATCTAGATCCAACAATTGGTCATGAAATAAAAAAAACACGTCCCTGTCTTGTTATTTCTCCAAATGAAATGAACTCTAGTGTGCGTACGTTTATAATTGCTCCGATGACAACAAAGGCACATGATTATCCTACTAGACTCGGCGTTTTTTTTAAAGGTAAAAATGGCTGGATAGTACTCGATCAAATTCGCGCAATAGATAGTCATAGACTCGTAAAAAAACTGGGTACAATCGACAAAGAAACAATTAAAAAGGTAAAAATGGTATTAAAAGAAATGCTTGTTGACTAAGCGCTTTATTCTGAATCGTAGTTAATAAGTGTGCGTACTTTTATCGGGGTGAGGACTTCGTCGTAGTTCAAAAAGGGAAGGCCTACAATGCCAAAAAACTCAACAACTTCAGATCCGCCCGCTTCAAGTATTTTTTGTGCTGCTTTGAGCGTGCCTCCTGTTGCAATGAGGTCATCAATAACTAAAACTCGTTGCCCTTTTTGAATGTCTGCTTTATGGGCTTCTATTTCTGCACTGCCGTATTCAAGATCATATTTGCACGAATAGACTTCTCCGGGAAGTTTTCCTTTTTTTCGTATGAGAATAAGGGGGACGCCAAGAGCATGTGCAAAGGGAGCGGCAAATAAAAAACCGCGAGATTCAATGCCTGCAATCGCATCTATGTGAGCATCTTGGTAAATGCGCTTCATTTCTTCAATGCAAGAAGCAAAGACCCTTGGGTTGGTAAGAATACTTGTTATGTCATAAAAAAGGATGCCTTCTTTTGGGAAGTTTGGCACCCGTCGAATTGCTTTATCAAGCTCGTGAACATTGAACATAGCTTTTATCATAGCGAGCGGACGAGGAAGAGTCAAGGGACTTCAAAGCAAAGCAAGGAAATCTGATGCACTCAAAATCTTTATTCTTTATCTTTTCCCGTTCATTGCAATTCGTTTTTTTCGCACCTCTCGTAAGTTATTTTCCAAGCTCTCTTTGTTTTTTTTGCTTATGAGATTTTTTAAGTTATCTAGGTGTTTTTCAAAGATTTCTATATGTTTGACGAGCTCGGTATTGTTTGAAAGAAAAAGTTCTGTCCACAGTGGTGCATTTATCATCGCAATGCGGGTGAGGTCTTCGTAGCTGCCTCCTCCAAAGGCGGTTATTTCGGTGTCTTCTGCGCTTTGCACCAAGGCAGAGGCGATCACGTGGCAGAGTTGACTCGTAAATGCAATTTTATGGTCGTGCATTGTAGCGCTAGTTTCTATCGTGCGTGAAAAACCTATCGCGAGAGCAAGCTCTTTGAGTTGCTCTATTGCTTTTTTATGAAGCTCGGGATTTGCTTCTGCATAAGCTACATCTTCAATAAAAATATAATTTCTTCCAAGAAAAATG
>JAAZLA010000092.1 GCA_012799545.1 Treponema sp. | reverse complement strand
GTTCATGTTATTAAAATAGAACGGTATACTGAATTTTAAATAAAACTGAGGCTTATTATGGATATTCAAAACATTGTAAAAAACTTACATCCCTTAGAAATAAAGGTGATTAAATCTTTCAAACCTGGACAAGAGCTCACAAGTGAACTTTTGCAAAAAGAACTGGACTATAAAGAAGGGCATGCAAATCAAGCTTTTTCCTGGTTGAGTGGAAAGGAGCTTGTTTCGGTTGTAAGAAAAGAAGCCTTTGTTTTTTATGAAATAACCGAACTTGGAAAAAGCTGGGCTGAAAATGGTACACCAGAAGAAAAGGTAATAGCATTTTTGAAGTCTTCAGGGAGTCATAGTTTGCCTGAGATAGCAAAGGCGCTTTCTATAGAAAATAAAGACGTCGGTAGTGCCTTTGGTCTTCTTTCAAAAGAAGGCGTGCTCAAAATGGATGCAGCCAAACAAGCGAGCCGAACGGGGAAGGATAGCTCTCCTCGTATGCAGATGGTAAAAGAGCTTTTAGAAAAAGCCCTTGCTTCTCCTGACGGCATACTCAATCACGCTGACTTAGAAAAAGATGCGCAGGAGGTTATGGCAGGGCTTGCAAAAAAACGTGGTGCAAGTGATGCAGCCTTTAGAATAATCGAAAAAGAAATCGTCTTTTATAGTTTAAAAGATACTGTTGAGGAGCTTCTTTCTGCCTTAGATGCGGCAGGCATAAGCGGTAATGAAATAGGTTCTTTAACGCCCAAAATGCTTTCTACAGGTGAGTGGAAAAATGCAAACTTCCGAGGCTATAATATTTCTGTGCCACCAGCAAGGCTTATTCCGGGTCGAACAAACCCCTATGTAAACTTTTTGGAAAGCGTAAAAGACAAGCTTTCTTCCTTGGGCTTTGAAGAATTTGACGGACCTCTAGTTGAAACAGAGTTTTGGAACTCCGATGCGCTTTTTATGCCACAATTCCATGCTGCCCGAGATATTCACGATGCCTATTCTCTTAAAAATCCTACTCATGCAAAAAGTATAGAAGAGCCTTTTTTAACGAATGTTGCACAAGCCCATACTGACGGCGGTAATACAGGAAGCCGAGGTTGGAATTATGCCTTTGACAGAGATTTTACCCGCCGCCTTATCTTGCGAAGTCAGGGAACCGTTCTTTCTGCCCATCAGCTTGCAAAGGCAAAAATCCCAGGAAAGTATTTTGGTATAGCACGCTGTTTTCGCTATGACAAGGTAGATGCAACCCACCTTTCGGACTTTTATCAAACAGAAGGTATTGTCCTTGGAAATGAGGTAAACCTAAAAACACTTTTGGGCTTTTTGGAAATGTTTGCGATTGAAATTGCCGGAGCAACTGATGTAAAATATGTTCCAGGTTACTTTCCCTTTACTGAACCTTCTATAGAGGTGCATATAAAACATCCCGTGCTCGGCTGGTTTGAACTTGGTGGTTCTGGTATCTTTAGACCTGAGGTTACAAAACCCATGGGTATCGATGTGCCAGTGCTTGCCTGGGGAATCGGCATTGACAGAATGGCGCTCATGGCATTGGGCTTAAACGACTTGCGAGAATTATTTAGTAACGATATAGAACAAGTTCGGCTGCGAAGATAAGCTAGGCGTATAAAATGACGAAGCTACAGTGGCAAGCCTTTGAAGCATTTCGAGAAAGCTTTAGAAAAAAATGTACGGAGTGGAATGCAAAAGCGCTCTCCCTTGGTTTTCCTCAAGCACAAAAGGCCCTTGCCATAAAAGATGCTGTTCCAGAATATCCCATAGAAAATCCCGTAGTTTATAACACAAAACTTGATACAGTTACGAAGCAAAGTGATATAAAACTCATCCTTGTAAGCGACAATCCGGGGAAGGATGAACAACGTGAAAAAAACAAAGCCTATCTCGTGGGGCAGGCTGGAAAGCTTGCCGAAGGTTTTTTTAGGAAAAATCCAGAGCTGGGAATTCATTTTAGCGAAAATCTACTTATCTTAAATAAAAGTCCAGTGCATACCGCAAAAACAAAAGAGCTTGCATTGCTTGTTGCTTTATTGAAACCTGAAGTGCAGGAAGAAGCAAAAAAACTTTTGAGTGAAAGCCAAAAGTGGATGGCAGGGGCGACCTTGGACTTGCAGTCTGCCTTAGTCTGCCCGCTTTGGATTGTGGGTTATGGAGAGCTAAAGAAAAAAGGCATCTTCGAAGATTATTTTTCAAAGATAGTTTCAAGCAAAAACGATGAAATATATCTTTTTCAGCATTTTTCTATGAATCGTTTTTCTATTGATTTAAAAGCGAATTGGTCTGTGGAACTCAGTCTCGAAGAAAATCTAGTAGCCCTAGGAAAAAAGCATTTTAATCGCCTTGCTGTAGATTTTTTGAGCTGATAAAAATCCTCGAAAAATAGAATTACTTATTTTTTTATCTGGGTTTGAAACTATTCACCGATGAGCGGTGTTTTTTTGCCATGTTCATCAACAGCGACAAGGGTAACTCGGTTAGAGAAAATATGTTTTTCTGGGTTTCCTGCAAGGTCTTCAGAGTAAACATCGACCGAATAGACAAGGGAAGTTGTGCCTCGTTTTATTTTTTCTAGATGAAAGCGTAAAATAGCACCGTTGGGAACCATGTGATGAAACTCTATATTTTCCATTGCTCGGGTAACGAGGTTGTTTTTTTTATACTCTCGTTTAGCGGCAAGCCAAGAAAATTCATCTACCCATTTGAGTAGTTGTCCGCCAAATAATTTTCCATAATGATTTAAGTGCTCCGAGCGCACCATGGTAAATGTATCCATATCGATAATCTCCTTATCTTGTACTTGCAAATAAAAAGGGCGTCTTATTTGCAAGCTTCTACCATGGTACGAGCATAGCATTATCTAGAAAAATCTTCTAGAAGAATTCATCTCCTGCCCCGTATTTTTCAATGATAAAATCGATGTCTTTGTCTCCACGTCCAGAGAGGTTTACGAGAATCGATTTTTGTCTATTTTTTTGTGCATGGCGCATTGCAAAGGCAACGGCGTGTGCACTTTCAAGTGCAGGAATAATGCCTTCGTAGCGACAGAGTTTGTAAAAAGCTTCGAGGGTTTCTTTGTCATTTGCAATTTCGTAATGAACGCGTTTTTTATCCTTGAGCATACAATGTTCTGGTCCACTTCCAGGATAATCTAAACCTGATGCAATAGAATACACAGGTGCCGGCTCCCCTTTTTCGTCTTGTAAAAGATAGCTTTTGAAACCATGTAAGATGCCTGGTTTTCCGTATGACATACTTGCGGCATGGTCGCCCATTTTGAGAGAGCGCCCGCCGGGTTCAACGCCAAAGAGCGAAACTTCTGCATCGTCGAGGAAGCCTGAAAAAATACCCATTGCGTTAGAGCCGCCGCCAACACAGGCTGCGACTGCATCGGGTAGCTCGCCGGTCATTTCGAGGAATTGCTCGCGTGCTTCAACGCCGACAACGTGTTGGAAGTCACGTACCATCATGGGGAAGGGGTGGGGACCAACTACAGAACCAATGCAGTAAATGGTATTGATTGGGTCTTTGAGGTAGGCTTCAAAGGCTGAGTCAACCGCTTCTTTTAGGGATTTAAGCCCGTGGCTGACAGGTACAACCGTGGCACCGAGCAATTTCATACGCACAACATTGGGATACTCTTTGGCAATATCTACTTCACCCATGTGAATTTCGCATTCGAGGCCAAAATAAGCGGCGGCGGTGGCAAGGGCAACTCCGTGCTGACCGGCTCCCGTTTCTGCTATGAGTTTTTTCTTGCCAAGATATTTTGCAAGGAGACCTTCGCCCATACAGTGGTTGAGCTTGTGTGCCCCTGTGTGATTGAGATCTTCTCTTTTAAGATAAATTCTTCCTCCGTAGATTTCGCTCAAGCGCTTGCAAAAGTAAACGGGGGTCGGTCGGCCTTGATAATGCTTGCGAATCGATCGAAGCTCGGAGATAAATTCGTGGCTTTTACTTATGGAAAAATAGGCCTCGGTAATCTTATCCATTTCGCTTTGTAGTTCTGGTGGAACGAAGGATCCACCGTATTCGCCAAAATAGCCATCTTCAGTTGGGTGTTGTTTTAAGTAACTCATTTTCTTTTCCTTATCGGTGTATTTAGAAATCTTAGCTTGTATAAAAATCCGCCTTGTTTCTATTGACAGTAACAATATAGCACTAGTCTATCGCATTGTCAAGTTGTTTTTTGTCTTTTTTAAGTGAAAAATCTGGGATTAAAACTGTGAAACAAAACGAAGGCTTGCTTTAGGCTCTGCGTGTTCAAAGTCCCAACCGACATAGGTTTCAAGGTTAAAAGAAGAAAGCCCAGCGAGCGATATTTCTTGTTTTGAAAAAAGCCCGACAATGAACAAGGGGTGGTTTTGAAAGCTAAAATCGTAGAGGGCATCTGTAAAAAGTCCGAGAGAGAGTGCTTCGAGCTTGAAGGTTTCCATAGCGGTAAAGCCTGTGTTTTTTGTGTACCAATAAAGATTTAATTGACTTAAGGCGATAGAGTTTTTATTGGCTTGTGAAGAATAATCATAGATAGCTCGAAAGCCGTCGTTGTAAAAGAGTGCTGCCTCTTCTGCGAAGGGGGTGTAGCGCATCAGTTGTGTGAGGGAAAACCCAAGCTTGGAAAATGGATGGACCTTGCTAAAAAAAGAGAGCGCGAGGCCGAGATTATTTTTGGTGAATTCTGGAGAAAGCTTTGCGGTGTTGTAAAAAACTGAAGGCTCGATGGAAAACTGATACGGCTTGTCTTTTGTATTGAATAGAGAAAAACTGAGCTGAGAAAATAAAGCATTTTTCCGAAAATCCGCGTCGCTTAAAAGTTCTGCGGTAAAAAGCGGTTTGAAAAAAACTTGTTTGAGCGGAGAAAAAGTCCATGAAAGACCAAGAGCGATATAATGGCTCGCTTGGTTTAGATCGCCGTAGGGACTTCTGTAGCTGTATGAAAGTTTTGTTTCAAAGCCAGAAGAAAAGTGAAGGGAGCTAAAAAAATCGCCACCAAAGGAATCGAAAATATTTGAGTGAGCGCCAGCTCGTGTAAAAAAAGGTCCAAAGTCAAAAAAAGCATAGGCACCGATTGTTGGCTCGGGCGCAAGAAGAAATTCTGGAAAGTCAATAACCGCTACGTTCGGCCGTATTTTAAGACCAAGATAGGGGAGATTGCTTTTCGGTTTACGCCCCCTTTGTATTTCCTCGATAAAAAGCGCTGCAGATTTTTGTCTTTCGGAGCGCAATGATTGAAAGCCTACATCTCCATCGGGCGGAAAATTCCCATGAACAATTTCAGGTTTTGCATTGAGAAAAGCCTTAGTCGACATTTCTCCCCTGCCAATAATTTCATGCACCTTGGTAAAATCCATAAATGAAAATTGTTCCACATCGTTTCGGATAAGATGCGGTTCAAAATCCAATATATCTTGG
>JAAZLA010000091.1 GCA_012799545.1 Treponema sp. | reverse complement strand
TATTTTCTTTTTCCAGAAACCTATATGAATCTTTCAGGGCAAAGTATAGGACCCTTGCTTAGTTTTTATAAGCTAAAACCAGAAAATCTCCTCGTAGTTCACGATGAGCTTGAACTTCCTTTGGGGACAGTGAGTCTTAAATGGGCAGGTGGTTTGGGTGGACACAATGGTCTTCGTTCAACAAAGGAGTGTTTGGGAACTGCTGATTTTTGGCGTCTTCGTTTGGGCATCGGCCGACCGGTTCACGGAGATGTATCAAACTGGGTTTTATCCGATTTTACTGACGATGAGAGCATTATTCTTGGGCAAGTGTTTGCGCAAATGGACGATTTTTTTCTGCAATTGCTTACAAAAAATCCAGAAAATCTCGCAAAAAAATGGCAGAAACAAAACCTGCTGGTCTGAAGTTTTTAGGCTTGGAAAAACGAAATCGGTTTTAGGCTTGGAAAAAGCGAGGCAATTTTAGGCTGCGAGTTAGCTATACTTTTCTGCAACTTTAATCGCTTCTATCATACTTATGGGGCTTGCAATGCCCTTTCCGGCAATGTCAAAGGCGGTGCCATGGTCGACAGAGCTTCGTAGTATTGGCATGCCACAGGTTATGGAAATAGTGCGTTCAAAGTCATAGGTTTTTGTTGCGATATGCCCTTGGTCGTGGTAGAGTGAAAGTACGCTATTGTATTTGCCTTCTAAGGCTTGATGAAAAACCGAGTCAGCACCAATAGGACCGGCGACTTTATAGCCCATTTCTTGGAGTGTTTTTATAGCTGGAATGATTTCGCTCAATTCTTCATCGCCAAAAAGTCCGTTTTCACCAGAATGCGGATTGAGTCCTGCAATAGCCATCGTTCCTTCTTCTATGCCGAGTTGTTTGAGCGCCTTTGTGCAACGCACCACATAGTCGACTATACGCTCTTTTTTAACCAAGTCGCATGCTTTTCGTAAGGAAACATGACGCGATAAAAAAAAGACTCGAAGATTTTTCACTTCAAATAAGGTTAAGGGATCATTTGTGTTTGTAAGTTCTGCAATAATTTCTGTATGTCCGATGAAGGGGACAGAGCCCGCACGGAGAGATTCCTTGTTAATCGGAGCGGTTACAAGGGCATGGGCTTTTCCTTCCATACAAAGACTTGTTGCTTTTTCTATATATTCATAAGCCGCTTTGCCACAAAGCGCGGAAATAGCTCCATGCGTAAAACTTTTTGCAGCTGCATTGTTTAAGTCGATAATCTCGAGGTCGGGATCTGAGAGTATTTTTTTTGGAGTATCTGTTATTTCGCAAGCTTCTTCGAGTACAGAACGGTCGCCGACGAGAAGAAATTTTGAAGAAGATGTTTTCATGTGAATAGCACACTGGGCAAGGGTTTCTGACTTTGCCCTTCTTTCTTCGAGGAGGAGGAAGAGTGCTTTTACGATAATTTCGGGACCGATGCCAGCGGGGTCTCCCATACTGATTGCTATTGTTTTTCTTTGCGTTGTATCCATAATACTAGTATACGTATTCGAAAAATAAATGCTAGCAACTTGCTTGACAAAGAAGGAAAAAAAACTTACCTTTATATCATACTGGTTTAGTAGGAGTTATAAAGATGAGTGAACTAATACAAACAAAAACCTTTGAAGTCGATCCTGTAAAAACAAAACGTTTAAAAGCGGTTATCGACGCCTTAACTGCAGGAGAAAATCCAGAAGCAGTAAAAAAAGAATTTCATGATATTATTAAAACCACTGATGCTGTAGAAGTTGCTGCCATGGAGCAGTCACTTATAGAAGACGGACTTTCTGTAGATGAGTTACAAAAACTATGCGAGGTGCATGCTGATTTATTTCGAGCTGGCTTAGAAAAAGGTGGTTCTATAAAACAGATTTCGGGACATCCGATTCATACCTATCTAGCTGAAAATAAAATTGCTCGCAGAAAAGTAAAAACACTTAATCGAACACGGCTTTTTGGGAGCCTTGAAGCTCTAGGAGCAGCTGTACAAGAACTAAAACCGATTATTACGCATTATACGCGCAAAGAAAATCAACTTTTTCCCTATCTTGAAAAAAAGAATTTTACTGGTCCCTCACGCGTTATGTGGGGAAAACACGATGAGGTTCGCGAGCAATTTAAGCTTTTTGATAAGGCTTATGAGGAAAATAATAGTGCTCAGGCAAAAAAAACAGCACGAGTTTTAGCAGGAAAAATAAAAGCTTTGTTTTTTATGGAAGAAAAAATACTTTTTCCAAATGCAAAACGTTTGTTGAGCGAAGCTGATTGGGCAGAAATTCGAAAAGGTGAAGATGCGATCGGTTTTGCTTGGATTCGCCCTGGAGCAGAGTACGACCCCATCTTGGTTAAGCCAGAAAAAACTTCGATTTATGCAAACTTTGACAAGGCTGTTTCGAGCTTAACGGAAAAAACTGAAGTGCAAAGTCCTGCGTCCCTCATAAATCTCGACGTAGGCAAGCTTCCACTCGAAGTGCTCAATCTTATTTTAATCTCATTGCCTGTAGATTTTTCCTTTGTAGATGCAGACGATAAGGTTTTATATTATTCTGACAATCCGCATCGTGTATTTCCACGAAGTCCTGGGGTTATAGGGCGCGATGTAAGAAATTGCCATCCGCATAAAAGTGTGGAAACCGTTGAAAAGATACTCGACTCTTTTAAGAAAAAAGAAAAAACCGATGCATCTTTTTGGCTTGAATTAAACGGAAAATTTATTTATATCACATATAAGCCCATTTATAACAAAGCCGGAGAATATCTCGGTACTCTTGAAATGAGCATGGATGCAACAGAAATACGTAGTCTTGAAGGAAGACGAACCCTCCTTGATTGGTAAAAAATGAAGAACAGCTAGGCCCCTTTTTTATCGAAGGGGCTTTTTTTGTTAGTAATGAATTTATCTGATTTTTAGAGCTTTTATTTTGCATAGTCAAAAAAAATGTGTTATAATCGTATGCGAAGGAGATAGCATGAATAGAACTATTTTAATTGCAGATGATGATGAGATAAGTAGAAGCATTTTATCTGAAATTTTTAAAAAAGAGTATTCTCTTCTAATCGCATCCGATGGGCAGGAAGCTATAGAGCTTTTAGAAAAACATGCTAATTCTATTCATATAGTTCTGCTTGATATTATTATGCCACGAAAAACGGGTATTGATGTTGTAAAAGAAATGGCTCGTACTGGTGATTTGCATACTATCCCCGTTGTT
>JAAZLA010000090.1 GCA_012799545.1 Treponema sp. | reverse complement strand
CATCTGGTCGTTCACTATTTCTTTTTTCTTAATAGCTTTGAACTGTGAAATTATTTCTGCCATGCTCAGTTTTGCTTTTTCTTCTGCACCAATGTCGAGGACAATTTCTCCCCCGTCCATCATGAGAAGGCGGTTTCCATAAGAAAGTGCGTGGTTCATATTGTGCGTTATCATCATGACGGTGAGTTTGTCGTCGCTTGCAAATTTTTTGGTGAGGTCCATAACGAGTTGAGCCATATGTGGGTCGAGGGCTGCGGTGTGTTCGTCGAGGAGTAAAAGAGAGGGCTTTGACATAAGGGTCATGAGGAGGGTGAGCGCTTGCCGTTGACCGCCAGAAAAAAGCTCAACATTGTCCTTGAGTCGATTTTCCAAGCCCATTCCAAGTATTTCGAGTTGGCTTCTAAAGTAATCTCGAGTTTTATTGTTTAAGCTTTTTTTTAAGCCCTTATAGCCTTTTTTGCTGCAGATTACCATATTGTCTTCGAGTGACATTTTCCCAGCGGTACCCAAAAGCGGGTTTTGAAAAATGCGCCCAATATAATGAGCACGGATATGTTCTTTATCTTCTGTTATATTTTTTATCCCGTTTTTTGTCTTGAGGCTTACAATGCCACTTGTCGCTTTCATCGTACCTGCAATGACATTGTAGAGGGTGGATTTTCCTGCTCCGTTCGAGCCTATGACGGTAACAAAATCTTCTTCGTGAATTTCTAGATTGATATTTTTAAGCGCCCTGTTTTCGTCGGGGCTTCCTTCTGCAAATATTTTTGAAATGTTTTCGAGTTTAAGCATGAGATGCCTCCGCCTTGTGTACGCTAGGTTTTTTTCTAAACTTTGTTTTTGAGATTACCATAGAGAGAATAATTAAAAGCCCGGTAATGAGTTTTAGGTCGTTTGGGTTCATGTGAATGAGGTAGCCGTATTTTCGTGCAAGATACATGAGTGCTCGGTAGAGAATTGAGCCAAGTATGACGCGAAAGGTAAGGGCGGAGATTTTATTTGAGCGAATAATAAATTCGCCAATCATGAGGGAGGCAAGTCCTGCGATTGCGATGCCTGAGCCAGAGCCGACGTCTGCAAAGCCCTGATACATTGAAGCGAGGGCGCCAGAAAAAGCGACAAGCCCATTTGAAAGAGCTATGCCAACTGCCTTGATAATCTCTGGGTTCATGCCTTGGGAGATAATCATTTGTGGGTTTGAGCCAAGTGCTCCCATGCAAAGCCCAAAGTCGGTTGTAAAAAAATTGTTCAATAATACCAAAATAACCGCAACAACAAGTATGCTAAAAAAAAGTATGCTTAGGTCCGGGCTTAAAAAAGATGCGCTCATGGCTTGAATTTTTGAAAAGAGGGTGGGTACTTTGAGATAGGAAATATTTGCCCTGTTAGACATTATGCGCAGGCTTATGGAATAGACCATTGTCATAGTTAAAATACCGGCAAGGAGGCCGGGGATTTTGAGTTTTGTATGAATAAGGGCCGTGATAAGACCACAGATAAGGCCACCTAAAAAAGCAACAAGGAGAGCGAGGAAGGGATTTACTCCCTTGAGCAAAAAAATTCCCATGATAGATGCACCGATGGGGAAGGAGCCATCTACGGTGAGGTCGGCAAAATCCAAAATGCGGAATGTTATAAAAACGCCCAAAACCATGATGCCGTAAATTAAACCTTCTATGAGTATGCTTTCTATCATTTTTTTTCCTTTATGTGAAATAAACCAAATCAATTAAAAAAAAGTATCAGGAGAGCTTTTTATGAGAACTCACCTGATACCCTATTCTAAACTAATTTTTATTTTTCGTGAAGTTCCCCATTTTCAAAAATATAGTTTGCCATAGTTAAGTATTTTTCTGGGATATCTATACCACAAGCCTTTGCAACATCGAGGTCAAATAAAAGGTCGGTGTCGCTTGGGTCTGTCATAAAGCGAACAGGCATTGTGTCAGGGTTTGCTCCTTCGAGGATTTGTACAACCATTTCTCCCGTTGCTCTTCCAGCCTTGTAGTAATTAAAACCACTTGCAATGAGACAACCTCCATCAAGGGCAGCCGTTACATCGCTTGCAAAGATTGGTTTT